>JANLFZ010000459.1:0-1314 GCA_024653385.1 Thermoguttaceae bacterium
GCTGCCGCGGCCCCCGCGGCGCGCGCCGAACGAGGCCCTGCCCGCCGCTGCTGCCCAGCCGGAGGTTCCGCCGCGATGAACGACGCATCCCTTGCCCCTTTGCACCCGTGGCCCCGGTGGTGGCGGATCGTCCTGATTGGATTGTCGGTCCTCGTGCTGTCGTCGTGCCGGCAGGCGCCGGGGCCCGGTTACGCGCCGTCGGGAAACGGGGGCCCCTACCCTGCCCTGCCCCCGGACGCTTTCGGCGCGATGGCGCCACCCGCGATGCCCACGGCGATGCCGCCCGGCGCGATCGGCATGCCGCTACCTCAGGACATGCCGGCCGGCCCCTGGGCTCCGCCGGGAATGGCACGACCCTGGCCACAAGACGAATACCTTGCCGATGGGGGCGACTCGGGCGAACCGGCCGGCGCCAACCGCCAAGGCGAGGTCCTGGGGCTGGATCTCGAGGACACCGTCGCCCAATTCGACACCCTGGATGGCCGCACGCTCGTCGAGCCCACCAACCGTGTCCACATCTACAGCCCACGCTTCCTCTCGGTGCGCCAGGTCGTCAGTCTCCGCGCCAACGAACAGCTCGACCGGACCTCCGGCGTGGTCCAGCCGGAACGCGCGGCCCAGGGCGACGACGTGCAGCGCGTCGCCGCCAGCAAACAGCACTTCCAGGCCATCGGCCAGGTCGGCCAGAAGTCGGTCACGATCTTCCGCGGGCGCGAGGGGCAAATCGAGTCGTCGCAGGCCCTCGGACCGCATGGCTTCCAGGACGCCTTCCTGCCGTTCGAGAACTTCCGTGTGATCCGGCTGGGCGTGTACGACGAGGCCGAGATGCCGTTCCTGGCACGCAGCGCCCGGGCCGCCATCACGTGGACCGATCGTGCCGCCGTCCAGGTGATCCTCGACGGAAAGACCGCCGTGGCGCTGGTGCAGAACGAGCGGGTCGAAGTGCTTTTCACGGTCAAGGAACCGCCGGCCCAACCCAAGTTGCGGGTCATCAAGGTCGCCTCGACCCAATTCGCCGAGCCGGGCGAGACCGTGGACTTCACCATCCGCTTCGACAACGTCGGCAACCAGCCCATCGGCAACGTGACCCTTCTCGACAACCTCTCGGCCCGGCTGGAGTACGTCGGGAAGTCGGCCCAATCGAGCCTGAAAGCCAACTTCTCGACCCAGCCGAACCAAGGCCAGTCGCTCGTGCTGCGTTGGGACCTGGTCGAACCGCTCAAGCCCGGCGAGGGCGGAATCGTCCGGTTCTCTTGCCGCGTGCGGTAAGGGCCGATTCCAGGTGTCTTGTCCGGCTTGCGGGTCTGTGGAACA
>JANLFZ010000459.1:1324-5080 GCA_024653385.1 Thermoguttaceae bacterium
AGACGCCTCCGGCGCGACAGCACGTCGAGCCGTTCCCTGTTTCCCCGGCCCCCTATCTTGATTCCACCATGCGAGCCATCCAGTTTGTCGGTCCCCGGAAGATCGTTCTGCGCGACGATGCCCCCAAGCCCCAGCCGCAACCGGGCGAGGTGCTCGTCCAGTGCAAGTACGTGGCGCTATGCGGCACGAACATGGGGCCGTACCTGGGCGAGGGGCACTGGGAGACGCTTCAGGCGGCCAGTCCGCCGGGATGGCTAGGGCACGAGAACATCGGGTACATTGTCGAGTCGCGGTGCGACGGCTGGGCGCCCGGCACGCCCGTGCTGGCCCATCCCGACGATTACAACGGGTTTGCCGAGTTCATCCGCGCCAAGCCGCGCGGGCTGGCAAGGTTGCCCGACGTACCCGATCTGGCCTCGCTGGTCGTTGCGCAGCCGCTGGCCACCGTGCTGCGGGCCATGGCCCGTACCGGCCCGGTCATCAACCAGCGGTGCGTGGTGGTGGGTCAGGGTCCGATGGGGCTGATCTTCACGCAATTCCTGGGCCGGCTCGGCGCCAAGCAGGTCATCGGCATCGACACGGTGGCCTGGCGTTTGCCGTGGTCCAAACGTTTCGGGGCGACCGAGGTGATCGACGCCTCGAAGGAGGACCCGATCGAGGCGGTGCGGGCCTTGACCGCCGGCCAGATGGCCGACTTCTGCGTCGAGGCGGTCGGCCACCGCGACTCGCTGTGCATGGCCGCGCGCCTGCCGCGACGTCAGGGACGCCTGATGGTCTTCGGCGTGCCGCACTTCGACGTCCAGGAGTTCCCCTGGTTCTACACCTTGGGCAACGAGACGGAGCTGATCGCCTCGATGGGGCCGGAGTGCATGGACTACTTCCAGACCGCGGTCGACATGATCGTCAACCACCGGATCGAGCTGACCGCGATGGTCACGCCGCGCCTGCCGTGGGACCGCGCGGCCGAGGCCTTCGAGATGTACGCCAACCCCGCCGCGGCCGAGGGATCGCTCAAGCTCACCCTGGTGTTCTGAGCCGGAATTCGCGGCGTTCGTGGACGTTTACTTGTTGTGCGCGAAGTACTCGCGCACCAGGGCCTCCATCATCGTCGCGCGCTGGTCGTACAGCCGGCGGAGCTTTCGGGGCTTATGGTTGGCCAGCGCGTAGTGGGTGATGATCGGCAGGGCGATGGTCGTGTCGGTGTAGCAGACCACGGCGTCGGGCAGGCGGGTGGGATCGACCTTGCCCCAACTGACCGCCTCGTGCGGCGTCGCGCCGGAAAGCCCGCCCGTGTCGGGCCGCGCGTCGGTCACCTGGAAGAAGTAGTCGTGGCCGACCTCCTTGATCCGGAGCACCTCCTGGATCTGGGGCTCGGTCTGGAGGATGAAGTTTTTCGGGCTGCCCCCGCCCATGAGCATGACGGCGCTGCGCCCGCCGGAGCGCTTCGCCGCCAGCACGTAGCTGGTCGTTTCGTTCACGTCGATCGAGGGGTTGACGCGCAGTTTGTTGCCCCGAAGCTCGACGCCGGCGACGTTCATGCCGATGGTCGAGTCGCCCGGCGACGACGTGTAGCACGGCACGCCCGCGCGGTACGCCGCGGCCAGCACCGAAACGTCCTTCAGTCCCGCCTTGCGTTCCCACTCGGCCGCGTACCGGCCCAGCAGGTAGTGCAGCTCGGCGGTGCCCATCTCCTTCTGGAACTCGGGCTGAACGAGAATGCCGCGGAGGATCTCGTCGGTCGCCATCAGGCAGTCGGAATAGCCCAAGAGCACGTCGTAGATGCGGACGATGTCGTTCTTGCGCAGATCGGTGTCGTCCAGGAGGTGGCTGCCCACGTGGACGGGAAAGTTGAAGGCGAAGTGCAGATCGTGGTAGAGGTTCGCGCCGGTCGAGACGATCCAATCGACGAACCCGGCCTTGATGAGCGGAACCACGCACGAGCAGCCCAGGCCGGCCGGGGTCAGCGCGCCGGCAAGACTCAGGCCCACGGTGACGTCGGGTTCGAGCATCTTCTGGGTGAACAACTCGCACCCCTCCCGAAGCCGGGCCGAGTTGTACGCCAGGAAGGCGTTCTGCAACAGATCGGTGAGTTTTTCCTTGCCGGTAATGCTCTTGGGCAGGATGCGCCGGCCGGAGAGGTAGCGGTCCTTGTTGGGGCACTTCTTCTTGAGCATCCAGTCGGGGACGTCGGAAAGGTCCTCGCGGATGCGGTGGGTACGCTTCATTTCCGTTCTCCTCGACAAAGGCGCCGCGGCCGAGCGGCGCTCAGGGGGTCATGAGCACTCGGGCCGTCGGCATTCCGTTGAACGTCGTGGCGCTGGCCACGCTGTAGGCCCCGATGTTCTCGACGTAGACCAGGTCGCCGGTTTGAAGCTCGGGGATTTCCTCGCCGCGGGCGATGATGTCGAAGCTGTCGCAGGTCGGCCCGGCGAGGGTCGAAAGCTGGGTGGGCCCGCCCCGCAGGAACCGGTATTGGTACTTGCAGTGGTCGAAGACCTGCCCGCTGAGCGAGCCGTACAGCCCGTCGTCCAGAAAGTACCAGAGCTTGTTCTCGCGGATCGCCTTGCCGATGACGCGCATCACCAGCGTGGCGGCCGGTCCCACGAGAAACCGGCCCGGCTCGGCAATGATCCGCACGCCGCGGTCGAACAGGCGGTCGATCTCTTGGGTCAGACGCGCGGCGAGGCGGTCGAAGGGGTCTTCCTCGTGGTCGAAGTGGCGGATCGGGAACCCGCCGCCGATATCCACGATCTCGAAGGGAATCTGCTTGAGCCGGGCGTCGCGGGCGATGATGGCCGCCACTTCGAGGGCCTCGATGTAGTTCTCCAGGCGCGTGCACTGGCTTCCCACGTGGAAACTCAGGCCCGCCGGCCGAAGCCCCATCTTATAGGCCTTGATCAAGAGGCTCGTCGCGTCGGCCGGGTCCACGCCGAACTTCAAGCTCAGCTCGACGATCGAGCCCACGTTGGGCACCTTGATCCGCACGAGCACCCGGGCCCCCGGAGCATGCTCGGCCAGCTTGTCGAGTTCGTAGCCGCTGTCGAAGGTAAACAGCGTCACGCCCTTCTTGGCCGCCTCGCGGATGGCCTCGACCGGCTTGACCGTGTTGGCGAAGATGATCTGGCTGGGCTTCGCGCCGGCCTCGAGCACCAGGTTCATCTCGGCGGCCGAGGCCACATCGAACGAGGCCCGGCCCGAGACCATGACCTTGATCACCTCGGGATGAGAGTTCGCCTTGACGGCATAGAACGGCTCGACCCGCGGCAACCCCCGGCGGAACCGCTCCAACTGCCCGCGCAGCACCGAGCGGCTGACCAGCAACAGCGGGGTCCCGTGCTTGCGGGCGAGTTCCTTGAGCCGCCGGTGGTTTGCGGTGAGCGTGGCCTTCATCGTCCGCCAAGTTCCCGAGGAAGAATATCCCTCCAAGTGTACCGGAACACGGCGGAGCTGCAAGGCCGAACGCCCCATCGCCGGCAGCAGGCCGCTACGGGGCGGTCTTCTGCTTGGCGGCGGGCAAGGTCTGGGTCCTGGGGATCGGCAGCGTCTTCAGCAGCGCCTTGCCCAGCGCCCGCGACGCGGTCGTCTTCCCTCCCCCTTCGCCGCGTTCACTCGCGAAGGGGTCGTCGCTCAGATCGACGGGTTTCTTGGGCTCGGGCTTGGTCTCGGTTTTCGGCGGCTCGGCCTTGGCCGTCGCGCCGGGGCCACCCGGAGGCATCCCCGGGGCACCGGGTGCCATGCCCGGCGCGCCCGGAGCCA
>JANLFZ010000460.1 GCA_024653385.1 Thermoguttaceae bacterium
GCCAGACTCCGCCGGGGCCGGGCGAGACGATGATCTCGGACGACGACGGCGGAGTCTTGATCGCCTCGGACAACGCCGAGGCACTCGACGAATTCGAGCGACTGCTTCAGACGCTCGGCGGCAGCGCGATGTCGAACAAACCGGAAATCACGATCTTCTACCTGAAGCACGCCAAGGCCGCGGTCGTCGGCGAGACGCTGGATCAGATCTTCGGCGGCGGTACCGGGGGTGGTGATGGGGGTGGCGGGTCGCTTTTGGGCGACTTGGCCGGCGCCGCCATCGGCGGACCCGGGGGGAACCTCATCGGAACCCTCTTGGGGGGCGACACCGGCAGCTCGCTGCGTCCCACGGGCCAGATTCAAATCACGCCGGACCCGCGCCTCAACGCCCTGGTCGTCCAAGCGAACCCCACCGATCTGGACATGATCGAGCGGCTCTTGAAGATCCTCGACCAGCCGGAAAGCCCCGAGGAGATCCTCGCCCAGTCCAAGCCTTGGCTGATCCCGGTGAAGAACACTCAGGCCTCGGAGATCGCCGAGATCGTCCGGGGGCTCTACCAAGACCGGATGGTCGCCGGGCCGAATGCCCCGCAGCGGCCTCCGTCGCCGCAGGAGTTCATCCAGATGCTGCGCGGGGGCGCGGGCGGAGGGCGCCGCGGAGGCGGCGGACGCCGCGGGGCCACGGAAGACGTCCCGAAAATGTCGATCGGCGTCGACAACCGCACCAACTCGGTCGTGGTGGTCGCTCCGTACTCCCTGTACCAGGAAGTCAAGCAACTGGTCGAGGAACTCGACGAAATGGCGGCGGCCGAGACCAACGAGTCGATGGAAGTCGTCAGCCTCAAGAACACGAACTCCGAAGCCGTGCGCCGGGCCCTTACCGCCATGATGGGCGACAGCGTGCGGTTCGGACAGGGGTCGTCCGGACGCCCATCGGGCCAGCCGGGCGGTCCCCCGCAAGATGGGTCCCAGGGGTTCCGCGGGTTCTCGCGCCGCGGATTCGGCGGCTTCACGCCGGGAATGCCCTTCGGCGGCGGCTTCCCCACCCCGGGATTCCAACCAGGATTCCAACCTTCGTTCCAGGGACCGATGCAATCGCCTTTCGGCCAGGGATTCGGTGGGCGTTCGGGTCGTGGAGGCATGGGCGGTTCGCGGTTCGGCACGCCCGGCGGCGGAACCCGGGGTGGCTTCGGAGGCCGGGGTGGCGGTGGTTCAGGCCGCTAAGCGCCGACCGAATCGATCGCCGTGTACCGCGGCGACATCGCGGAGAATCGGCGGGAGCCCTGTCGCAAGCGCTCCTTTGCCGAGTGGTCTTGTTCCCGAATCTCGGCGTCAGAACATCGTGTAGATGAACGGCGCCGCCCCCGTGCTGGCCACCAGCGAAAGCAGGCCCAAGAGCCCCAGCACCATCACGATCGGCAGAAGCCACCACTTCTTGTTTTCCGCCAGAAAGATCAAGAACTGCCCAGGCAGCGAAAGCGGCTTCTCGCGCGCAGCCCTCTCGAATTCGGTCATTTCCGGCATCGCACTCCTCCTTCATCCCTGACGCAAGTAGCTCGACGGGCCGGCCGGCGGTTTCTTCGGCTGCCAATAGGTCGCGGCCTCTCGGTCGAACCGCCGCTGGAGCGGATCGCGCCCGATCATGCGCATCGTCAGTCCCACGGGCACGAAGACCAGACAGTACACCAGCGCCAGAAGGACCTCGCCCATCACCCAGCCAATGGGCAGGGCCACCGCGCTAAGGACAAGATACAGCGGCTTGACGACTGCCGGGCACGCCAACCCCAGTCCGGACCAGAACATCCCCGCGGTTGCCAGGGTCCATCCGATCTGCCCGCTTCCCCAAAGCCAGGCGATGCACGGAAAGACAACCAAGGCCGTTGCCGCGAACTGCCGGAGCTGCCGGGGCCGGGGGTTCCACTCAAAGTTGGCAAGCGACACGGTTGGTTCCTATTCCTTCCTGAGGCAACCGCTCGGTCGGACAGGCCCTTAGTCCAACGCGAAAGCGGCCAGGTGCCTGCGGCGGTCCTCCTCGCCGACGCGCCGGCGCTGCGACTCCTTCGAGAGGACGTGCCGACCGAGCACCAGCGCGTCCATGTCGGTCATCAAGAAGCACCGCCAGGCGTCCTCGGGCGTGCAGACGATCGGCTCGCTCCGCACGTTGAAGCTCGTATTGACCATCACCGGGCAACCGGTGCGCTGATAAAACCGGCTCAGGAGCTTGTGGAGCAGGGGATGCCGCGCGCGGTCGACGGTCTGGACGCGAGCCGAGTAATCGACGTGGGTCACCGCGGGGATCGACGACCGGCAATAGCGCAGCTTCTCGATGCCGAACGCCCGCTGTTGCGCCGCCCCGATCGGCTGGCGCACCGACTCGGCCACCGGCGCGACCAGCAGCATGTAGGGGCTGTCTTCGCCCGGCCGCATCTCGAAATACTCGTGGACGTGCTCGCGGAGCACGATCGGCGCGAAGGGCCTAAACGACTCGCGAAACTTGATCTTCAGGTTCATCACCGACTGCATCGTGCGGTTTCGCGCATCACCCAGGATGCTCCGAGCGCCCAGGGCCCGGGGGCCGAACTCCATGCGGCCCTGGAACCATCCGACGACTTTGCCGTCGGCAATGAGGCCGGCCACCAGGTCGCACAGCTCGTCGTCGTCGGCGCACGTCGAATAGACTGCCCCGTGGCGATCGAGCAGCTCGGCGATCTCGTCGTCGCTGTACGCCGGGCCGAGAAACGAGCCACGCTGGCAGTCCATTCCGCCCGGACGGCGCGGCTTCTCGAGAAGTTGATGCCAGACGAACAAGGCCGCGCCGAGGGCCCCGCCGGCGTCGCCGGCCGCGGGTTGGATCCACAGCCGCTCGAACGGCCCCTCGCGCAGAATGCGCCCGTTGCCCACGCAGTTCAGCGCTACCCCGCCCGCCATCACCAGATTCTTCAGGCCGGTCTGCCGATGGACGTGCCGCGCCGTACGGAGCATGATTTCCTCGGTGACCGCCTGGACCGAGGCCGCCAGGTCCATTTCGCGCTGGGTGACGGGCGACTCGGGCTTGCGCGGCGGACCGCCGAACAGCCGCTCGAAGGCCCGCGACGTCATCGTCAGGCCTTGGCAGTAGTTGAAGTACCGCATGTCCATGCGGTACGAACCGTCTTCCTTCAAATCGACGAGCTTCTCGAGAATCAGGTCCTTGTAGACAGGGGTGCCGTAGGGCGCTAACCCCATCAGCTTGTACTCGCCGCTATTGACCCGAAAACCCGTAAAGTAGGTGAACGCCGAATAGAGCAGGCCCAGCGAGTGGGGAAAGCGGATCTCGTGGGTCAATGTCACGCGATTCCCGCGGCCCACGCCCAGGCAGGTCGTGGACCATTCGCCCACGCCGTCGAAGGTGATGATGGCCGCCTCGTCGAAGGGGGAGGGAAAGAAGGCGCTGGCCGCGTGCGACTCGTGATGGTCGGTGAACACCAATGGGCCCGCATAGCGTCCCGCGAGCCCGCGCTTCATCTCCCGGGGCAAATGAAGCTTCTGCGAGAGCCACAGCGGCATGGCCTTGCGAAACGACCGGAAGCCCAGCGGGGCAAACGCCAGGTATGTCTCGAGCAAACGCTCGAACTTGGCCAGCGGCTTGTCGTAGAAGGCCACGTAGTCGAGTTGTTCGGGCGCTAGCCGCGCCTCGGCCAGGCAGTAGTCGACCGCGTGCTGAGGGAAGCGGTAGTCGTGCTTCCGGCGCGTGAAGCGCTCTTCCTGGGCCGCGGCGACGATTTCGCCATCAACGACCAGGGCGGCGGCCGAATCGTGGTAGTAGGCCGATAGGCCGAGGATCGCAGTCATGCGGGGCAAACGCGCAAGATGGCTAGGCGAACAAGGCGCGTGTGATATCAGAGCCCGCGGGGGCGAGTCAAGACCGATTTACCCAGAATCGTCCCGCAGTTCGCCAAATCCCCCGCCCCAACGTAGTCGATCCAGACTGCGTCGTTCATGTAGGTCCGCACGTACTCGTACGTCATCAGGCCGTCACGCCGAGCGCCGGACGAGTTCTGAATGAGAAACACGCCGCCACCTGGCTGGGCGGGGTCGTCGCGAAAGCCCACCAAGAGGACGCTGTGGCCATCGCGCACCTCGGACCGAGGGCACATCTGGAGCACCCCGTTCTCCCAATGCTCGCGCTTGGGCCACAGAAACCCTCCGCAGACGGGCCAGCCCCGCTGAAGCGTGCGGCGGACATCGGCCAGTTGCTGGTCGTTCAGCCCCTTATTCGGATCCCATTCTTTGATCCAATGAAGCCGGAGGTCCGACGCCAACACCGCCTTTGCCTCCGAGAGCGCTTTCTCGGTCGGCTTCAGGTGGGGATCGAAGTGATCGCGATAGGGCATTTCGCTTTCCGGGCAAATCCCGTACTCGCGGTAGCCTTTCCAAAGATCCGAAAAGAACCCGCCGTCGTCGGGGCGCCCCGTTACCTGGTTCGAGGCCCAGTTCAGAAACTCGACGCTCAGCCGCACGCCCTGCTGCCGCTTGGCGGCCAAGGCGTACTCCAAGGCACCGGTCACCACGAACGCCGAGCAGGTGCCCCGCGCGCCTTGGACGCGGGCCGGGAGGTTCCATCGCTGGAAGTTCGGCCGAAGATCGACCGACGCGGGGGAGTGTGCCGGCCGGCCAGCCCCCACCGGCTCAGTACCCGGACACGGCGAGGCCGCGCAAGCCGCCAAGACCAAACTCCACACGACCCAGCCGCCGAGGCCCAATGAACCGACGATCCGAGAAGAACGCATGTGGCAACCGACGACCCAGGCGGCGAAACGGGCTCAAAGCGGGAAAGGGAACCGTTGACAGGCCGGAGACTGGCTCGTCTTTCGGCCCCTTGCGGGCCGAAAAACGTGCCCGTCCCCTTCCCGCCCGAAGGGGACAGTCCCCGTGAACGGTTACGGCCGTCAATTCTTGCTGAAATCCAACAACTTGGCGACCTCGCGGCCCAAGGGGTTCTTGCCAAAGCGCTTGCGGCACTCGGGACACAGGTCGAAACGCAGTTCCTGATAGACGTCGTCGCCGATCTGGTCGCCGTGCGAGTTTTCGAGCTGCTCCA
>JANLFZ010000461.1:0-4467 GCA_024653385.1 Thermoguttaceae bacterium
GCCGCATCGAGCAGCCGGGCAAGATCGCCGATCCCGAGTCGCGTGCGAGCCATGGAAACGATCCGCGAGTCCTCAAGGCATCGCGCCAGAACAAGCTGCCGATTCTGTGGAGCCCGGCCGCGTCGCCACTTCGCGGCCGGCAGCCTCGGCAGCCGCAGCCGCCGCAGGTATTCGCCGTCCGAATGCACCGGCCTCGGTCGCGGCGCCCATCCAGGGGCCGGGACGAAGACCGATCGAAAGCACCAGCACCACGCAGCTCACGGCCGCCAGCACCATCGGCTGCGCGCCGCGAAGGACCTGGGCCCCCTCCCGGCCGGCCGAGCCTTGCGCCTCGGCTGGCGCTCGGAAGAACATCGCGCCTGTGATCCGCAGGTAGTACACGGCCGACACCACCGAATTGAGCACCCCAAGGACCGCCAGCGCGGCGAAACACGGCCGGGCGCCGGGGTCGAACTGCGGGAAATCGACCGCCCCGGCGAACAGGGCGAGCTTGCCCCAAAAGCCCGCCAGCGGGGGCAGTCCCGCGAGGCTGAACAAGAGCACGGCCAGGGACCAGGCCAGCACCGGCCGGGCCACGCCCCCGGCCCGGGCAAGCCCCGCCAGGTCGTCGATCGTCTCGACCGGCTCTCCGTTGCGGCCCAAGGCGGACAGCGCGGCGAACACGCCGATCGTCGCCACCCCGTACACCACGAGGTAGAAGAACAGCGCGGCCACGCCGTCCCACGAGCCGCCCGGGTGCGAGCCCAGCCGTACCGCCAGCCCGATCAGCAGGTAGCCGGCATGGGCGATCGACGAATAGGCCAAGAGCCGGCGGAGGTTGTCCTGCCAGAGGGCCACCACGTTGCCCAGGGTCATGGTCAGGACCGACAAGACTGTCACCAGGGGCCACGCAAACGGTTCGGCGCCGGGCAGGGTTCCGGCAACCACGCGCACCAGCACCACAAATCCCGCAACCTTGGGCGCCACCGACAACAAGCCGGCGTTGGCGTGCGTCGTGCCCTGGTACACGTCGGGGGCGTAGAAGTGGAACGGCACCGCGGCGACGCGAAAGCTCAAGCCCGACACCACTAGCACCAGGGCAAGCCGGGCCAGCGCCGGGGTCCCCTCAGCGACGGGTGGTTCCCCGAGCCGCCGGGCAATCGTCGAAAGATCGGTCGATCCGGCGGCTCCGTAAAGGAAACTCAACCCATAAAGCAGAATCGCCGAAGCGAACACGCTCAGGTAGAAGTATTTCGCGGCCGATTCTTGTGAAGCCGCGTCGCGTCGCGGGAGATAGAGCAGGATGTACGTGGGAATCGAGATCAGCTCCAAGCCGACGAACAAGAGCACCAGGTCCTGCGCGCCCGAGACGAGCATCATGCCCGCGATCACCAGAAGGAGCGAGCCGACGTATTCCGGCTGGTCCTCCGAAACACTCGGCCGCCACGCCAGCAAGACCAAGAGCGCTCCAAAGCCCAGCGACAGCCACCGCCCGTACCAGGCCATGGTGTCGGTCGCGACCGGTTCGGCCGGCGCGGCACTGCCGGGCGCCGCGTAAAGAACCATGCCGGCGATCGCCACGGCGGCCAGCGCGACCCAGTTCCACACGGCCCGCGATGCCACGAACGCGCCGGCGAGGTAGACGACCACCGCGCCTGCGACCAGGACGGTTTCCGGCAAGAGCAAGAGGGCGTTCTCAGCGGTCATGGTCGTCGGTAGTTCGTTGCGCGGTGAAAAGCGGCGGCGACGGCTCTGCCCTGGCAGTAGGGACCGTCCGTTCGGTGCGATCGAGGGCGTCGGCGGACCGCGCGGTCAGCCGGTCGAGCGTGGGGGCCATCCGATCGAGGAAGAACCCGGGCCAGAGGCCGATCCAGACGATGAACACCACCAGCGGGGCCAGGGCCGCGGTCTCGCGCAGCGACAAGTCGCGGACCGCGGGCTGGGGTCTTGGTTTTTCGTCGGCGGACTGGGGACCGGACTCGTGGACCGGTTCGCGCAATGGTCCGAAGAAGACCCGTTGGACGAGCTGGAGCATGTACCACGCCCCGAGCACGACGCCGAAGGTCGCCAGGATCGACACCAGCCGAAGGGAAATGGCGGTGCCCGACGGCGGATCGCCCCAGGCCCGCTGGAACATGCCCAAGAGCACGAGGAACTCGCCGGCAAATCCGTTGAGTCCCGGCAGGCCGATGCTCGAGAGGGTCAGGAAGACGAAGAAAGCGGCCAGGCGTGGGGTGCGCCGGGCCAGACCGCCGAGGTCGTCGATTTGCCGCGTATGGTAGCGCTCGTAGAGCATTCCGACCACGGCGAAGAGTCCACCCGTCGAAAGGCCGTGGTTGACCATCTGGAGCACGCCCCCCTGCATCCCCAGCCGGTTCAGGGCGAACACGCCCAACATGCAGAACCCCAAGTGGCTGACGCTCGAATAGGCGATCAGCCGTTTCATGTCGCTTTGGGCCAGGGCGACCAGGGCTCCGTAGAGAATGCCCGCCACCGACAGCCACAACAGGGCCGGCATGAGCAGGGCGACCGCGTCGGGCAGCATCGGCACGGCGAACCGCACGAAGCCGTAGGTCCCCACCTTCAGCAGGACGCCCGCCAGAATCACGCTGCCGGCCGTCGGGGCCTGGACGTGGGCCAGCGGCAACCAGGTGTGCAAGGGAAACAACGGCACCTTGATGGCGAACCCGGCGAACAGGGCCGCGAAGATCAGCACCTGGAGCCACACCGGCTCGACGCGGTACGGTCCGGCCAAACCAACCGTCAATTCGGGGATGGAGAACGTCAGCCGGCCCGTCTCCGAGTAGTTCCAGAAGACCAGGGCCAGAAGTCCCACAAAGGTCAGCACCCCGCCGGCCATCGTGAAGAGAAAGAACTTGATGGCCGCGTGCCGGCGCTCTTCGCTGCCCCAGATGCCGATGATGAAGAACAGCGGGACGAGCGTGAACTCGAAGAGGATGATGTCGCGGGCGACGAACACGCCCAACATGCCGGTCTCGAGAATCAACAACAGCCGGTAGTAGGCGGCATGTCCTTGGTCGATCGCGTCCCAACTGACCAAGACGGCCACGACCATCAAGAGCGCGGTCAGTCCGAACAGCCACACCCCCAGGCCGTCCAGCGCGAGGCTGAAACGAATGTCCAAAGGCGAATGGGGGCCAAGCCACGAGACATCGACCAGGGCGAAGGCGTCGCCACCGGCCGGATAGGCGGCGACGAGCAATGCCGCCAACGCCAGCGTGAAGAGCGTGGTGATGAGGGCGCTCTGCCGCGCGCGCGCTCGCGGCCCGCCGGCCAGTACCGATCCGGCCAGGGGAAGAAAGACGGTCGCGACCAGCCAAGCGCCCATCACAGCAATAGCGCTCCCAGAAGCACGAGGGTTCCCAACAGCATTCCCAGGGCATACAGCGGGACGAGGCCGCCTTGGAGCGGACGCAACGACCGGCCCACCACCCCCGGCAGCCCGCCGACCGCGTCGACCAGGCCGTCGATCACGATCCGATCGAACCAGGCGCAGACCCGGGCGACAGCCGCCAACGGCCAGACCAAGAGGACGTTATAGGCATGGTCGAAGAAGAACTTCCCCAACGAAAGCTGGTACACGCCGACCGCCGACATGGCGCGGACCAGCCGGGGGAGGGCGTCGCGCCGGCGGGCATAGACCCACCATGCCAGACCGATCCCCACGAGGGCGACCAGCGAACTCATCAGGGCGACGGTGCCGTGGCCGTCTTCGGCGGGATGGGCGGGTTCCAGGGCGGCCAGTCCGGCCAGCGACGGGGTGGCTTCGAGGAACGCCTCGAGGTCGCCCGTCATCCAAAGGGCTCCGCCCGCGACCGCGGAAAAGACGGCCAAGACGATCAGCGGCCAGGTCATCACGGGGGGCGATTCCCGGGCGTGATGGCCGGCCTCGTGCGGAACTTGTTCCTCGCCGTGGAAGGCAAGGAAGTACGCGCGGAAGGTATAGAATGCGGTCAGGCCGGCCGTCGCCAGACCGACCACAAACAGCGCCAGGTACAGTGTGGCATCCGGGCCGTCGAGGCTCAACTGGTAGACCGAGGCGAGGATTTCGTCCTTGCTGAAGTAGCCCGATAGCAGCGGCACGCCCGCCAGGGCCAGGCAGCCGACGAGGAACGTGACGTGGGTGATGGGCAGTCGCCGCCGCAGGCCGCCGAATCGGCGCAGATCGATCACCCCGCCCATCGCGTGCATGACGCTGCCGGCCGCGAGGAACAGGAGTCCTTTGAAGAAGGCATGGGTCACCAGATGGAACATGCCCGCCGTGACCCCCAAGAGCGTTCCCGCCCCCAATCCCAGGAACATGTAGCCGAGCTGGCTGATCGTCGAGTAGGCCAGCACGCGCTTGATGTCGGTCTGCACGAGGGCGATGCTCGCCGCATAGATGGCCGTCAGCGTGCCTATCGCCGCCACCACCGCGCTGGAGACGGGCGCAAGCGCAAAGAGCACATGGGTGCGCGCTACCATGTA
>JANLFZ010000461.1:4477-5072 GCA_024653385.1 Thermoguttaceae bacterium
GAGGACCCCGCTGGTCAGCAACAGCCAGGGGTGAGGCCCGGGGCGCAGGGCGGAGAAGCGGCGGGTGGCGGCGATGACCGCCGCGACGAAGGCCGTGGCCGCGCCGATTCCGGCCACAACCTGGGGCGCGTCGCGCGAGGCGACGAACAACGGGGCACATCGGGCCACCATGTAGACGCCCGCCGTGACCATCGTGGCGGCATGGATCAGCGCGCTGACGGGCGTGGGACCTTCCATGGCGTCGGGCAACCACACGTGCAACGGCAACTGCGCGCTCTTGCCGCACGCCCCGAGCATCAGCAACAGGCAGATCGCCGTGAGGGTCCATCCGGGGGCGTACCACAGCTTCGGATGGGCCAGGCCCCACTGGCCCAGCACGCCCGCGACCGCGTGGCCCGCCGAATCGACCGTGTCGTGGAAGTTCAGCGTGCCGAATGTCGTCCAGATCAAGAACACGCCCAGGGCGAAGCCGAAATCGCCCACGCGGTTGACCAAGAACGCCTTCTTGCCGGCCGCGGCGGCCTCGGGCTTGTGGTACCAGAAGCCGATCAGCAGATAGCTGCACAACCCCACGGCCTCCCAGAAGACATAGAGC
>JANLFZ010000462.1:0-3976 GCA_024653385.1 Thermoguttaceae bacterium
TTGCGCTTCCTTGCTCTCTCATGTTTGCCCAACTTATTGTTTTACAGGCCCTTACCGCGCCGGCGAACCGGGGCTCCTCGACAGCAGCTCGGCGTAGGACCGCGACGCGGCCTGGCTCGGCAGTTCGACCCCCCCGGTGTCTTCGTTCTGAAGCCAGATCTGACCGTCCTTGAACCATGCCCCGTTGTTCGTCCCGTCGGCGCGGACAAAGGGGAACAAGGCCCCCGG
Source organism: Thermoguttaceae bacterium (assembly GCA_024653385.1). Classification (GTDB taxonomy): domain Bacteria; phylum Planctomycetota; class Planctomycetia; order Pirellulales; family Thermoguttaceae; genus JANLFZ01. The sequence continues at coordinate 229 of JANLFZ010000462.1, forward strand.
ATCCCCGTGCTTTCCGGCCAGGACCTTCCGCGACCAGCCTCCCTGGAGCGACGCGCCGAGGTAGAGCGAGAAGCGGTCAGGTCCCGAAAAGACGAAGTCCGGCCGGCCGTCTCCGTCGAGATCGACCCACCGGGCGCCGGCGTCGCGGCCCTGGGCGTCGACGATCGCCGTGCCCGGCGGCAGGCCGAACGGCAGTCGATGCCACGCATGCCGATCGAGCGACCAGGCGAACACCGCCTGTTGCCGCTCGTTGCCCACGACCAGTTCGCAGATGCCGTCGCCGTCGAGGTCCACCAGGCGCACGCCGCGATCGCGTCCCGCGAGGCTCGTGGCGACGGGGCCGTCCGCCTCCAGTCCCGCCAGACCTTGGGGGTCGGCTTTCCATTGGGTGCCGTCGAAGTGCCACAGCCCGGCGACGCGCTCGTTTCGGACCAGGACACTGGCCATGCCGTTTCGCTGGAGCACTCCGAAACGCGCGCCCGCGTCAAGCCGGTTGCCCGACGAGTCGGCGACGACCAACTCGACGGGAAAGTCGCTTACGATCCACTGCCTTTTCTGGGCCGACCAGAGCCGCGTTTGCCGGACGCGCTCGTTGCCGACGACCACATCCATGTAGCCGTCGCGGTCGAGGTCCAGCACGCGCACGCCGTTGTCCTGCCCGTTGGCCGCCCGAACCGGCTGGCCTCCCAAAGCGTTCTTCGTGATTCGCTCGAGCACCTCGGCGAACTGGAGGAACTTGACCTTGCGGCCATGTCGGGCCACGGCATGGTCGATGATCTCGACGACCTGCTGGTTGGTAAGCCAGTTGTGCGGATGAAAGCAGAGCGTGTAGACCCCCTGCTTGACCGCCGTGGCGTCGATCGCCGCCTGCATGTCGCGCACTGTCTGGGGATTGCACGGCTTGTGCAGGTTGATGCCCTGCCAATCGCCCGGGACCGTCGCCGGAATCTCCCAGCAGAGCCGACCGATGACGTAGGGGTAGGGATAGTCCTCGACATAGTTGACCCACTTCTTGTTCACCGGGCTGTACTTGCCCAGGCGCGGACGCTGGTCGATCGACCACCAAGGCGCGGGATCGTTGGGAGTCAACAGCACGAAGACCGACGAGTCGACCTCCAGGAAGTTCCCCCGCGGCGTGGTCTTGCCGAAAATCTCCGCGAAAAACCGGGGACTAAGCGAGTTCATCGAGTCGCAGCAGGGCATCCGAAAGCTGACGGTGCGCGCCTCGGGCAACAGGGTCTTCAGCTCGTCGACGCACGTGTCGTAGGTCGCCTTGGCCTTGTCGAAACGGCTGCCCTGAAGGCACGGGCACGGATGGTCCTTCGTGTGCGCGCCGAGATTCACCCCGGTCTTGAACCACGCTGCCAGGCGCGGGTCGTTCGGGTCGAAACGGTTCGTCATCATGCTGATCGGCGTGCGGCCGTCGATTTTCTTGAGCCGCTCGAACACCGGTCCCAGGTACTTCTCGAACACGGCCGAGTCGCGCAGGTCGTCGATCGACAGCACCACGACCAGCTCGACCTCTTCGTCTCCCACCCACTGCGGCGTCACGAACTTCGGCGCCTGCAAGCCGACGTAGTAGGGATCGCACGGGCCGTCGAGGTATGCCAGGCGGTTGCCGAGGCCGGCCGCCAGGACGTCAAGCGTCAGGGTAAAGAAAAGCACGAGGATGGTCGGAACACGCAACATGAGCGGCTCTCCGGAGGTCCAAAGTCGATGGCGGAAGCAGTCGAGACGGTGTCCCGGCGTCCGGCTCCATGGCGCAAGCGCGAGCCCACGCCGACAGAATAGCCGAGCGCCCGTTTCGAAACAAGCTGCCGAGGCCCCGTCCGACGATCCGGTGCTTGCCCGCGCCGTGCCGCGCGTTTACCATCGCGGTGGGGCCTGCGCGTTTCCATTGGGAAAAGGGAGCCAGCCATGAAGTGTTTGGCGATGATTACCGTGTTGGTGGCGTGCCTTGTGCTGCCCAGCCTTCTCCGCGCCGAAGAGTACACGGTGACCGAGAAGGACGACGAAATCCGCCTGTCCACTCCGCAGTACGAGGCGGCCGTGCGCAAGAAGGGCTACGTCAGCGGTGTGGCGGCCGGGTCGTTTCTCGACAAGAAGACGGGGTTTCGCGACGCGGGCTTCGGCCTGGACATCGTCGATTGGCTCATGGAACCCGGCAGCGACGCGGCCTACCGCGACCGCCTCGACCGCGATCTGGTTTACCAGGCCGGCAATCTGTACCACGGCAACATCGTCAAACGCTCGATCGAGGGGCCGCAGATCTGCACCCGGGCTGGGCAGTTGCACCCCGAGGTGATCCGCGGCAAGGACTTCGTGGCCGTCCGGCAGGCATTCAAGTACCACCTTGCGGCCCCAGGACGGAAGACGGGCTCGCTCTGGACGCAGGTGCTCGTGTTTCCCGTGGGCAAGCGGTATTTCCTGTCGATGGACAAGATCGACTCGGTCAACTCCAGCGACGCGATGTTCCTTCGCATCGACATGCCGGGGCACATCCGCCACACCCGGGGCGACACGTTTCGCCAGATCTACCTGAGCTACCACGGCACTATTCCCGCCGAACAATTCTTCGACGACTTCCCGCCCGATGCGCGCTTCAACTACACCCGGGGCCGCGACAAGCTCCCCGAGCGGTTCATCCGCGCGTACCAGCTCCGCGACCCGAAGACCGGCAAGGTCGGCCCGTGGCTCGCCGGGATGACCCTCGACCCCTCGGTGGTGAGCGAGGCCTGGTGCCACCAGCGCGGCTACGTGTGCATGATCGAGGAGTTCGGCGGGCGCCCGATCAAGGCCGGCGAGTCGTTCAGCGCCGCGTTCGTGGTCGGCTACTTCGACTCGATCGACGAAATGCACGAGGTCTACGACGCCTACAAGGGGCACACCGCGCTCGAGGCCACCGCGCAGGGATGGAGGCTCAAGTGACATGGAATCTCCACGGGCTTTGTGGTTGGCGCTGTGGATGGCGCAAGTTGCCCTGGGCGCCGCGCCGGGAGCGCCGGTCGCCGTTCCCAACCTGCCCGATCCGCAGCTTGCCGAGGCATACCGCTATGCGGCGGAAAAGAACGTGCTTGCCGCGGTGAACCCGAAGGTTTTTGTCGGGTACTGGTCGGTCTGCGCCGACGGGAAGGGGTTCGGCTTCGGGAACACCTACCCTTCGCTCGACGGGCATCAGATGACCGACGCCCTGCTTTGGCTCGGACAAGTCGACGTGGTCAAGGCCAACTGGGACTACGTGCGCAAGTTCCAGCGTCCCGACGGGCAGCTCCCCCTGGCGATCCTTCCGGCCAACGCCGGCCAGGAGATCGGTCCCGAGGGCGCCCGGTCCAAGGTCGATGCCAACGGCGGCTTGTATCGGCATTGGGTTCCCGGCGACCCGTTGCGGGCCTTGGCGGGGCCGACGTTCATCCAGAACGCGGACGTTCTTTTCCGCTTCACGCAGGACCGCGCGTGGCTGGCGGCACAGCGCGACGCGATCCACCGCGCCGCCGATCATTTGGCTTCGCTGATGACCGCCGAGGGCGCGGTGGGCGGCGCGGGCTATTACGTGGAACACCCGACGCGGATCGAGTTCGACGGCGTCGCGCAGTGCCACGCGATCGATGCGTTTCGCCGCGTGGCAGCCCTCGACGAGGTGCTCGGCGACAAAGACTCCGCGACGCGATACCGTGGCTTGGCCGATCGTGTTGCCGAGCATTTCACGACCCGGTTCTGGACCGGCCGGCAGTTCGCCGAGTATATCCAC
>JANLFZ010000462.1:3986-5064 GCA_024653385.1 Thermoguttaceae bacterium
GCCCAATCCACGTCGGTCAGGCCATGCCGGGCGACGTGGATTGGGCGGCCCTGGCCACCCGCGCGGCTCGCCCCGCCCAGCGCGATCTCGTGTGGCCTCAACTGAAGAACGAAAAAGGGTTCTATTATGGCGGCATGCCCACGGGCATCGCCAGCCGGCCCGATCTCTACGAGCCCTGGGAGTTCGCGTACCCAAGCCGGCACGACCTGGCGGCCATGGGCCGCGTGTGGTATCTGGAATGTTGGGCACGGCGCAACCAGGACGACGCCGACGGGCTCATGGCCAGCATTCGGGCCGTGGTCGAGACCGGCCGCAAGAACGGCTATTCGTGGCGCGAGCGGTACCATCCCGACGGCAAGGGCGGATGCGTGCCCGCCGGACCCGACGGATACTGCGAATACCCCGCGAACCTGATCCGGATCGTCCACCGGTTCGTGCTTGGCGTGGAGTTCGCCCTGGACGGCTCGGTCGAGCTGGCCCCGGTGGCTCCGGCGGAGTTCTGGCAGAAGGGGTTTGGCCAGCGCCTTGCGTGGCGCGGACGCACGCTGGCGTATCAAATGCAGACGGGCCGGATCCGCGGCCAATACACCGGCGATGCGCCGCAGGAAGTTCGCGTCCGTCTCGGGCCCGGGGGTCGCCAAGAGGCCTGCGAGGCGCGCGTTGGCGGCCGACCCACGGCCCTCCGCCGGCTTGGCGACTTCGTGGCCATCGACCTGCCGCCGGCACCGGCTGACCGGCCCGTCGAGTTTAGCATTTCGGCGACCGTGGGACGGTAGGACGCCCGCGGTTTAGCCGCCGTTTGCGGATCGCCGAGAGGTTCATGGCTCGGCTTGCCGATCCCCCTCGTGGGCCGCCTTGGGCTTCTCGGCTGCTTCCCACCGCAGCCGGCTGAATACCATCGAGTGGTCCGAGGCCCGGCTGGCAAGCACCTTGCTTTCGACGGTCTTCAGTTCGCGCGTGTGGAAGATGTAATCTAGGCGCAGCGTTAGCTCGCCGCGGCCGACCGGCCATCGCCACGTGGGATGCTCGTCAGGCTCCTCCGTGACCGAGGCGAAACTGTCGATGAACCCCTTTTCGG
>JANLFZ010000463.1:0-4633 GCA_024653385.1 Thermoguttaceae bacterium
GCACTCTCTACTTCGCGGCGTGGCAGGGGATGTCCCTGGGTTCGTGGGGTCAACAGATTTGGGCCCTCGACCTCACGCCGGAGGAACTGCAACGCGGGCTGGTTATCTACGGCAGTGCGTCCGCGGACTCCATTGAAATCACGGAAGACAGCCCCGGCCAGGTCAACGTCCTCGCCAACGGCGATTCGTTTGGGCCGTTCACGGTGACAGGCGAGATCCGCGTCCAGGGCCGAGGCGGGGACGACACGTTCAGCGTGAGCGCTACCGGCGCGCAGGGGCTCAGGATTGACGGCGAAGATGGGGAAGACGTCTATCACGTTTACTTCGGCGACCTAGCGGCCGCCGTGACTGTCGCCGACAGCGGCGAAGACTCTGCGGAAAGGGACGAGGTACACGTCTACGGGACCGATCTAGCCGATGTCATCGAGAAGACGGACACACAGGCCGCCTGGGGCGACCCGCCCACCCAGTGGGTCTACTACACGGGAATCGAGGACTCTTGGATCCACACCGGCAACGGCAACGACGTTATCAAGGATCCCGGACGAAACACTACTATTTTGGCCGGCCCCGGCGACGACACGATCATCATCAACGCCACACTTGCCGGAGGAGTCGTGGTCGATGGCGGCGAGGGCTCGGACACGACCATCGTGGCCTGCGGGGCCTTGGAGGGTCCTGTGCTGGTCACTGATAGCGGCCAGGACCCACAGGAAGTGAACTCGCTCGAAATCGTCGGCCAGGTTGGCGAGAGCGCGGTCAACACCTTCGCCGTGGCCAGCGACCAGGTGGTCTGGGGCGCTTACGAACAAGTTGCCGAAGTCATCCAATATGCTCCCACCATCACTGCGCTGGTCCTCGAACCGGGAAGCGGCACCAACAACGTCGCGGTGCAATCGACCTCCTCGGCCGGCGTGACGATCAAGGTCCAGCCGGACTCGGTCAACACGTGCGTGATCGACATGGGCAACCTGGCGGGCACGGTGGCAATCGACGCGGCCGATGCCAACGATGCGACCCTCAACGTCGTCATCAACGCCCCGCCGAGCGAAGAAGGCCAGACCAACGAGCTGACGCTCACGCAAGACGGACTGACCGGCGCCGGGGAGACCATCGCCCTGAATCTCGGCTCGACCCTGACGGACCTGGCTATCGACGGCAGCGCAGGGAACAGCCAAATCGTCGTCGAGGGGAGCCCGACCGAAACGTTGACGCTCGATAACGTCCTGGTCGTCACCACGACCACGGTCACTTCGTCGCCGTCGGTGTCGGTTCTCAACGCGCCGGTCACCTTCACGGCAATCGTCAGCGCAGGCGTGGGCGCCGGCACGCCGACGGGCGAGGTGCAGTTCCAGGTGGACGGCGTCAACCTCGATGCCCCAGTGCCGTTAAGCGACGGGCTCGCCAGCATCACCACTTCCGCCCTGCCGGGCGGCACGCATACCGTGACCGCCTTGTACAGCGGCGATGCGCTGTTCGTGCAAAGCTCCGGCAGCGTGGAGCAGAGCGTCCAGTATGTGTTCAGCGGCTTCTTGCCGCCCTTGAATTCCAACCTGGCGTTCGGGCTGAACCGCACGATCCCGATCAAGTTCCAACTCGCCGATTCCCAGGGGGCCTTCGTCAGCACTCTCGAGGCGGTCGCGTCGCTCCAGGCCCTCGACTCCTCGGGAGCCACCAACGTGCTGACCAACGCCGGCAGCACCATATTGCGCTACGACTCTGCCTCGAACCAGTTCATCGCCAACTGGCAGACCAAGGGGCTTCTGGCGGGGGACTACACGATCAGCCTCCAGCTCAACGACGGCACGACCCACACAAAGCCCGTCCAGCTCACCACGGCAAAGGGAGCGGCGCTGCTGGCCGACTCCGCGACAAACGCCGATGCGAGTGCCACCGCGGGCCAACTTCTTGCCGGCGACCTGACCCTGCTCGTGGACGACTCCTCCGGCCTCTTGACGTCCGAGGAACTGGCCCGGATTCAGGAGGCCGTCAGCGCTTTGAACGCCGTGGTGGCGCCTTACGGCGTGACCATCTACCGGGTCGACGCGGCCTATGCCGCCTCCGCGAATGTCGTTGTGCATGTCAGCACCACCAGCGTCGTCGGAGGTTATGCCGATGGAGTGCTCGGCTGCACGACCGACCTGGGTGAGATCACCCTCATCCAAGGCTGGAATTGGTACGCCGGCGCGGACGCGGGCCAGATTGGGTTGGACCAATACGATTTCCAAACCGTAGTGACCCACGAGCTGGGCCACGCGCTCGGCTTGGGGCACAGTGAGGTTTCGAGTTCGGTGATGTATGCGACGCTGTCGTCCGGGGTGACGAGCCGTGCACTAACGACCCAGGACCTCAACGTCGGCGAAGGAGATGATGGCCCATCTGCGCTCCGTGTGGCGGTTCCTCAGGGAATCGCACCGGCCGCCGCGGCCGCCGTGTTCAGCCGCTATGGCACCACCGGCCACAGGGTCGGCTGCTTCGACGTCAGGCCGAGGTTCGACTTGATCGCTGCCGTCTTCGCGGACCTGGCGGCCGACAACCTTGAGCCGAGCAAGAAAGCGAAGTCCGGCCCGGCGCAAGCAATGCCCTCCGTCTATCTGCCACTGTGGGAAGCCTAAGAAGCCCTAGGGTGCTTGAAGCGCACCCGGAAACAAACAAATCGGCCGGTGAGCCCCAGCGGCCAGGCAGTTGCTCACCGGCCCGGCATCTCCCGGGCGGAATGGTCTGCGCGCCCGGGGCGATGGCGCTTTCATTATACGGCGGACCGACTTCTTAAGGGAGGGCAAACCATGTGGTCCTCGCTGATCCCCACCCGCGCATCCGCCTCCTCACCCCTCCGCGCCAGACGCCCCCGCCACCGCCCGCAACGGAGGCCCCGCGAACTCAAACTGCGACTGGAAATCCTCGAAGACCGGACACTCCTGAATGTGAATGTCGCGCCGGTGGCGACGGACGATCTGTACTCCGTGAATGCTGGCCAGACGCTCGTGGTGGCCGCGCCGGGGGTGCTGGCCAACGACCTCGACCGAAACGGCAATTCGCTCACCGCAGCACTGGTCGACGACCCGCTGCACGGCACCCTGGACCTGCGAAATGACGGCTCGTTCGTTTACACCCCAAATCCTGATTTCCGCGGCACCGATGCCTTCACCTACAACGCTTGGGACGGCAAGGTCAACTCGAACGTGCCGGGCATCGTGCGGATCCAGGTCGAGCCGCCGCGCCTGGCCACGAACCTCAATTCTCCGAATCCGAACCGCTCGGATCCCTCATCGATCGTCTCCGTGACCGTGAACGGCCAGGAGAAGGTGTTCTTCGTGGCCGACGATGGCGTACACGGGCATGAACTGTGGGTCAGCGACGGCACCCCGGCGGGCACGATGATCGTCAAGGACATCAATCCAGGTCCCGAGGGCGCGAGGGGAGCCAGGACTTGGTGGGGCCCCGACAATCTCTTGGCGATGAACGGGTTACTCTACTTCGTCGCGTCGGAGGGATATGGGCATGGGTGGACGCTATGGAGCACCGACGGGACGGCAGCGGGCACATCTCCGATCGAGAACTTCCCTAATCCGCCCGACGGCCTCATCGACGTGAACGGGACGCTCTATTTCACGCTGTACAACGGCCACGGCGACGGCAACACGTATCTCTGGAAGCGCGACGCGTTGGGAACCGCCGAGGTCGGCATGCTGCCACGTGGTTATTATCTTGATTATATTGGGAACATGACGGCCGTCAACGGAAGGCTGTTTTTCACCGTGGCGTCGAGCGAACGCCCTACTGATTATCCCATCAGTGAGCTGTGGACGAGCAACGGGCAGGAAATCATACGCGTCTGCGGCTCCGTTCACGTAATTGAAACTTTGACCAACCTGAACGGGACGCTGTATTTCACGGGCGGCGGCAGTAGTTCTAGTGGTATAGAACTATGGAAGAGCGATGGCACACAATCCGGAACCGTATGCGTCGCGTGCACAGGGGATTACGAGGCCGACTTTGCTCGCAACTTGGTGGTCCTCAACGGCAACCTGTTCTTCATCACCTTCTCTGAATCTGGGTACGAGCAATGGACGCTTTGGAACATCGACCCCGAAACGGGGACAGCGGTGCCGACCCCTATCCCGGGTTCTGTGGGTCGACCCGAGTTCGTCAGCGACCCAGCGTCGCCCGAAGGCATTTTGACCACGAGCAACAACAACCTGTTCTTCCTTACGGACTTCTTGGAGTTCGGTTGGCAACTCTGGAAGAGCGGCGGGACAGGAAAGACGCTTCTGAAGACCGCATCAGCGACCGAACGCTTGGCCAACTTGACGGACGTCAACGGCACGCTCTATTTCACGGTGGAACAGTGTCCTGGCCCCTCAGCCGAACTCTGGAAGTACGACGGCACGAGCCTCTCACGTGTCGCAGACGACATACCCTTTCGCTCGATTGGCAACCTCGCGAACGTCAACGGGACGCTCTACTTTGCGGGCGACGACTGGCTGCACGGCAAGGAACTCTGGAAGAGCGACGCCAGCGGAACCAGCCTGGTCAAGGACATCAATCCGGTGGCGGGCGTCGAAATCCCCAATCCGGATCGTGGCCCCGGCTCCCTTGTGATCAACGGGACCCTGTTCTTCCTCGCCGACGA
>JANLFZ010000463.1:4643-5061 GCA_024653385.1 Thermoguttaceae bacterium
ATTGGGCCCACGGCTTGCAACTGTGGAAGACCGACGGGACACCGGATGGAACCGAGATGCTCACGGGGAGCGGCTCCGAGTTTGGATTCTGTACGGTTGGGAAACTCACCAACGTGGACGGGGTGCTCTACTTCGAACTCGACACGGGCAGCGGCCCTGAAGTGTGGACCAGCGACGGGACCCCGAATGGGACTCATCCGGCGAGTCTGCCCCAGGGTAAGGCGCTTGACGACGCCGCCTACGACCCCTTCCAGGAACTCAACATAAACGGCACCATCTATTATACGCGCGACGACGGAGAGAGCGGCGAAGAGCTTTGGAGGAGACTCGAGGGTCAGACTGAAGATCAAGGGTTCTTAGTCGCGGACATCAATCCCGGCGCCGAGGGCTCCTACCCGAGCAACTTGGTCTACATGAA
>JANLFZ010000464.1:0-3109 GCA_024653385.1 Thermoguttaceae bacterium
CATCGACCGCAAACGCCCCCGAGCGGTAATCGCCCGAGTGCCAGTTGGTTTGCACGAGGGTCATTCGGTCAGCGGCCACGGGGGCCGAAGACGTAAGCACGAGGCTCACGGGAAACCGGACTCCGTTGGCGGCCAGCCACGGATCGCGTGGTGAATCGGCGCTCCAATGGAGAAAATCGTCGAGGACAAATCCCGAGATGTTGGGATACTCGGCGGCCAGTCTCAAGACGGTCTCCCTTCCTTCGGCCGACGTGTCGCCGCCAGCCCCCGTCAACGACCAGACAACTCGTTTCATCGAGCGGAATTCCGAGGCATACTGGCGAAACTGCGACAAGGGCGGGTTGTTGGGAAAGTGGATGAAGTAGAGATTCGAGACACCGAGGTAGTCGGCGCCTTCGACGGGCTTCATCAGGGACTTGCCTTTGCGCCCCCCGCCCAGGTCGATCCCGTCATGGACCCCGGCCGGATGCGTCCAGATCCACAACCGGTCAAGGACACAACCAGACGACTTCGCAACCTCATCGGCAGAAGCGATGCCGACGACAGTGCCAAGAATCACCGGCCACAGGCAGCTCAGCCGGCCAAGTGGGGCCAAAATGGTCGATGCCAAGTTCATGGTGCCATCTCGCGGTATCCTCGCGGGCAGGTCCACACCCCGGTTGGGGTCCCCTCGCACTTCGAACCGGGCCATTGTAAACCCCGGCGTGCCCCGCCGACAGTCTTCCCGCCATGTCAGGCGGACGACGTGACCCATGACGACACGGATCAGGATAGCCGTTCACAGGCTGGGCGGTATCCGACCGCTGATCTGGACCCAAGACGCCAGTTCGATTATCCTCCCCCCCGACATCGCTAATCGCGGTCTCCTATCACGAAGGCAGGAAAAATGGGTAAAGTAGGCAGAGGTGTTCAGGCCGAAGAGATGCTTGAGCCCGGTTCCACCGTGCTCGAAGCGCGCGGCGAGACAGCTTGGCGCGAGCTGCTCGACAGCCTGCTTTCCCAACGACTCGGAGACACCGTGGCGGTTGATCGAACCATGTCGATTCGCTTGCTGCGTCGTCCCTACGAACCGGTGTTCCGAAAGCTTTCGGTCTTGATGCCGGTTTACAACGAGCGATGGACTCTTGCCGAGGTCGTTGCTCGGGTGCTTCGGTCGCCGGTGCCGTTGGAGCTTGAACTGGTGATCGTGGACGACGGCTCGGACGACGGCTCGTGGGACGTGATTCAAGACCTGGCCGGCCGCGACAGCCGGATCAAGTCGGTGCGACACGCGAAGAACCGTGGCAAGGGCGCCGCCGTGCGCACCGCGATCGAGTCGATGACGGGCGACGTGGCCGTGATCCAAGACGCCGATCTGGAATACGATCCCGCCGAGTTCCCCCGGCTGCTCGAACCGATCCTCGAAGGCAAGGCCGATGCGGTCTTTGGTTCCCGGTTCCTCGGCGAGACGCGCCGCGCGTTGCGGTTCTGGCATGCCCTGGCCAACAAGGCCCTCACGCTCGTGTCGAACGCGCTGACGAATCTGAGCCTGACCGACATGGAGACGTGCTATAAGATGGTCCGGGCCGATGTCTTGCGTCGGCTTCGCCTCGACGCCGAGACGTTCACGATCGAACCCGAGTTGACCTGCCGGCTGGCCCAATGGGGGGCCAGGGTGTACGAGGTGCCGATCAGTTACGCGGGTCGCACGTACGAAGACGGCAAGAAGATCCGCCCCTGGGACGGAATGCGTGCGATCGGGGCTTTGCTGCGTGCGCGGTTCATCAGCCCCCGCTTCACCCGCGATCCTCGTCACGACGCCTTGGCTCGCCAATCCCGCGACTGTCGCGCACATGCGTGGCTGGCCAAGGCCATCGCGCTCCATCTTGGCCGGCACGTGCTGCACGTGGGAGCGGGCATCGGGGCGCTCAGCCGGTTTTTCGCCAATCGCCCGAGCCTTGTGCTCGTCGAGCCTGACCCGGCGTGCCGGGCGATCCTTCGGGGTCGGTTCGCGCATTGGGCCCACGTGCGCATCGACGAAGGCCAGTTTCCAACACCTGCGGGCCGCGCCTGGCCGTGGGACGAGTCGATCGACACGATCGTATGCTCCGAGTTGCCGAAGGGCCTTCCGACCGGTTCGGACTTTTCGCAGTGGTGCTACGAGGCGCTTCCGCCGGGCGGCCGCTGTGTGATCGTCTCGCTGCCGGGCCATTGCACGCGGCACCTGGCCGACCTCGGCGCGGCCCTGGCGGCGGCGGGCTTCGATGTGACGCACCAACAGACGTTCGGCCGCCTCGCGGTCTTCGGCGGGCCGCTCGGCCGGTGGATCGAGCGGTGGCTGCCGGTACGCAAGGCAGGGCTGATCGTCGTGGGACAAAAGCCCGTCGCAGCCGAACGCCGCGCCGCGGCTTGACACGAAGGGCCGTGGAGACCACGCGATGAGCGCGGGCCTGTCTTGCATGCCGCGGGTCGCTATCGGGACCGACGTCCTCGACCGAAGACAGGCGAACCGGTGGATTGCGGGGCTGATCGCCCTGGGAATTGCGGTCCGGCTGGTCCGCTTCGCGCTGCGCTTTCCCCTGTGGTACGACGAGGCGGCGCTGTCGGCCAATTTCCTCGATCGCGGGTACCTCGACTTTCTTCGGCCGTTGGAGTGCGGGCAGGCTGCGCCGATCCTCTTCCTTTGGGTCCAGACAACGCTGGTTCGGCTGCTCGGCTTCACCGAATACTCGCTCCGCCTGTTTTCGCTGGCGACCGGCATCGCAAGTCTCTTGGTGTTTCGCCGTCTTGCCGGCCGGCTGCTGGAAGGCTCTGCCCTGGTGCTGGCCGTGGGCATTCTGGCGGTCTCGTACCCGGCCATCCGCTATTCGGCCGAAGGCAAGCCCTATGGCAGCGACCTTTTCGTTTCAGTCGTGCTCCTTGCGCTGGCGGTGGAATGGATGGCGCGCCCGGAACGGACCGGCCTCCTGTGGGGACTGGCGGCCGTGGCGCCTTGGTGCATCGGCCTGTCGTTTCCCGCGGCGTTCGTCGGCGGAGGCGTGAGCCTGGCCACGGGCTGGGTGTTGTGGCGAACCGGAAGCCGCCGGGGGTGGGCCCCTTGGGCGGTCTACAATCTGCGCTTGATCGCAAG
>JANLFZ010000464.1:3119-5056 GCA_024653385.1 Thermoguttaceae bacterium
TGCGGTGATGGTGGTCGCGCGATCGAACCTCAGCGAAGCGGCTGGCGAGGTCATGCAGCGCTATTGGCACGACGCCTTCCCCCCGCTCGATTCGCCCGGCACGCTGGCCCGGTGGCTTGTCGCGACGCACACGGGCGATGCCATGGCGCATCCCTTCGGTGGCGACCGCGGGGCCAGTACCCTGACCACGGTGCTTTGCGTGGTGGCGCTGGGCGTGCTGGTTCGGAGGCGGCAGGGCGCGCTGCTCTTGCTGTTGTTGGCCCCCGCGGCCTTGAACTTCATCGCCGCCGCGATGCACCGCTATCCATACGGTGGGCATATCCGCCTGGCCATGCACTTGGCTCCGGTCGTTTGCCTCTTGGCGGGCCTGGGCGCGGCAGCCTCGCTGGAGCGCGGGTTTCGACGGTGGCCGCGGCGAACTCCGACCATGGTGGCATTGGGCCTTTTGGCGGCGCTGGGCGTCGGATCGATGGTCCGTGACATCGCTCGGCCTGCCCGGTCCGAAAACGACCAGCGAGCGCGCGGTTTCGCTCGCTGGTTCTGGACAGCCAAGGCGTTCGACGCCGAGTTGGTCTGCGTCAAGACCGACCTCCGTCTGCCCTTCGCCCGGTCGATCTGTCTCGAGGGCGACGAGGCAATCTACTTGTGCAACCAGCGGATCTACTCGCCGCGGCACGCGCGGCGAGAGCCGGCCCGGCTGGACCGGGTTTCGGCCGAGCGCCCGCTGCGCTGCGCGTGGTTTCGCGTCCCCTGGTTGCCGGTCGACGAAGCGGCCGTCAGCCAATGGCTTGCCGAGATGCAGGCAGACTACCGGCTCGTCGCCCGGGAGAAGTACCCCCAGCCGGTGTTCAACAAGCGCGGCGTCCAGTCGCTCAACACGCTCGAGCTGTTCGAGTTCGTGCCTCGGGGCGGTGATCCCCATGCCGCGGGAGCCGACTACACGAGCGCGGGGACGAGGTCTCGGTGATTCACCGAAACCGGCGGCGCCATCTCCTTGCCCACCGCGTCGGCCACCTTGCGGCACAGCGACATCGTCTCCTCGAACTGTTGGAAGTCGAGCGACTGGTAGCCATCGCTTAGGGCCTTTTCGGGGTTGGGATGGACCTCGAGGATCAGCCCGTCGGCGCCGGCGGCAATCGCGGCCGCGGCCATGCGCGGCACGAGGTGCGTGTGCCCGGTCCCGTGGCTGGGATCGACGATCACGGGCAAATGGGTGCGTTCGTGCAGGTACGGGACCGTGGCCAAGGGCAGGGTGTACCGCACATGGTTTTCAAAGGTGCGGATGCCGCGTTCGCAGAGCATCACGTTCTGGTTGCCCGCGTTGAGGACATATTCGGCGGCCAAGAGCAGTTCTTCCATGGTGGCGCACGGCCCTCGCTTGAGAAGCACCGGCTTGCCCGAGGCGCCCGCTTCTTCCAACAGGCGGTAATTCTGCATATTGCGCGCGCCGATCTGAAGGACGTCGGCGTACCGGGCAACCAGCGGCACGTCGGCCGCCGCAAGCACCTCGGTCACGATCGGCAGCCCGGTTTCATCGCGGGCCGTGGCGAGGATTTTCAGCCCATCCTCCTTGAGCCCCTGAAAGCTATACGGGCTGGTACGGGGTTTGAAGGCCCCGCCCCGCAGGGCGGTCGCTCCCGCGGCCTTGACCGCCCACGCGGTCGAGACCGTTTGCTCCTCGCTTTCGACCGAGCAAGGGCCGGCAATGACGCCCAGGTGGCAGTTTCCCGCGCTAAACGGCCCAACCGTGACCACGGTTCGCTCGGGCTTGACCTCGATGCTGGCCACCTTATAGGGGGCAAGGATAGGCACGACCTCGGCCACCCCCGGCCCGCTCTCGAGCGATTGCCGGTACTCGTCGCGCTTCTCCCCAATGGCGGCAATGACGGTCCGCTCGGTCCCTTCAATGACATGCGCCCGCAGGCCAAGCTCTTCGA
>JANLFZ010000465.1:0-727 GCA_024653385.1 Thermoguttaceae bacterium
GACCGCTGCCGGGCGGCGTTCTCGGATCTGAGAAAAAGCCGGTGCCGGCAGCGGTCAAGCAGGGGGACACTCCCAAGATGGTGCAAGCGGTGGCCGAGCCGGCAGGCTATCAGTTCTTGCCTGCGGCGGGGCCGATCTTCCAGGCCTCGACCCCCTTGGTGGTCGCGACCACCAGCACCGGCTGGCCGTCGACAACCATGGTCCCCATGCCGGTCAGCGCCTCGCCGTAGTGGAACTGGTCGAGTGGTTTGCCGTCGGCGGCAACGATGTGGATCGATCCGTCGGCCGCCGGGAAAAGCCATTGGCCCGGGCCCTCGGCCGAAAGCCGAGCCGGGATGATCTGTTCGATCGGCCACTGGTGGATGCCCTTGGGGAGCGGGTAGGTCCAGAGTTCCTCGCCCTTGGGTCCCAATCCGATGGCCACGCTCGAGGCGAAATCGGCCAGGAACAGGCCGGCCAGCCTGGGCGATTTTCCGCCATCGAGGTCAGCCCCGACGAGCCAGTGGATAAGTCGGTTGGGCACGCGGTACTCGTCGAGGCGCTTGCCTTGGTGGTCCAGGGCGATGAGTGAGCCCAGGGCATTGGTGCAAAGCAGGCTGCCGTGGCCCTCGGCACCGGGTCCGAGCGCAGCCAGACGCGAGACCATCGAGAGCGACCGGTTGGCCCAAAGCCGTTTACCCTCGAGCGAGACGGCGTGAACGCCCACCTCGCCGAAGTAGCCCACGTA
>JANLFZ010000465.1:737-5054 GCA_024653385.1 Thermoguttaceae bacterium
CGTCGCCGTCGAGGTCGGCCAGCAAGGCATCGGCAATGCCGGCGTGGGGGTTCTCCGGTGCGTCCTCGGGGAAGCTCACGAGCTTCTTCCACTTTTCGTCGAAGAGGTGGACCTGCTGCTGCATCGCCCCGGAAACGAGGAACCATCGCTTGGTTCCGTTGCCGAAGGTGCGGAGAAACGTCGCCGCCTGGCGTTCGGGAATGTCCAGCGCGTGCGAGGCCGCCACCTTGCCGTCGGGCCCCAACTCGGCCACCGTGCGCCATGCGTCGAGCACGTACAGCCGCGCCGACCCGGCCGGCTCGGCGACGACCATCAGATTGCCGGGCGACTTGAGGTCCGGGCATTTCCACAGCGGGGCGAGGGTGAACCGTTTCGGATCGCTGCGCGGAGCGATTTCCGCCTTGGGCACCTCCTGGTCGTCGGGCGATGGCGGCAGGAACACCCCTTCCTTGACCCACTTGTCGAGCCACGCCGCGTAGAGCTTCCGTTCCTCCTGGAGTTGCCCAAGCGGCTGCTCCTGGATGCTCTTGCCCGCCAAGAGCTTCTCGATCTTCGCGGCCAGGTCGGTGTCGTGCGTCGGCCGGAAACCCGCTTGGAAGTCCTGCACCACGCCGTCCGGCCCGAGGATGCAACTGGCCGGAATCGCCTCGACAAAGAACTTCTTTCCGGCGTCTTGCTGCGGGTCGCGCGCGACGGGCAAGGTCACGTTCAACTCGCTGAAGACGCTCTGAAGGTCCTTGTCGGGCGTCTCCGGCCGGTCCACGCTCACCGCGACGAAGGCCACCTTCTCGTGGCCCTTGTACTTGGCATAGACCTTCTCGACCAGCGGCAGTTTGACCCGGCACGGACCGCACCAGGTCGCCCAGAAGTCGAGCACCACCACCTTGCCGCGGAGCGACTTGGGCTCGATCGGCTTGCCATCCGGACCGGTAAACGAAAACTCCGGCGCCGGGTTGCCCACCAGCAGCATCGCCGGCGGCATGAGCGTCTCCAAGACCCGGGCGTTGTTGGGAATCTCGAACCGGAATGCCGATTCGTCCACCTGGTCCTGGAACCGGGCATCGACGAAGTCGGCCGAGAGGGTCAAGCCGCTAACCTTCTTCTCGGGCGGAATCTGCTTGAGCATCTCGTCGACCGGGAATTGCAGCCGGCGCAAGAGGTAGCTCTGCCGGTCGATCCACAGCGTGGCCTTGCCGTCCGGGCGGGTCAGTTCCACGCGCAGGCATTCGTACTCGTCGATCTTCGCCGGCTCCAAGAGCACGGGCTCGTCCGATTTGTGCAGCAAGGTCTTCAGCGGGTCGTCGGCCAACAGCAAGAGCAACTGGATCGGCACCCAGGAGAAGCTCTGGGTCGGGGCCTGCGACACGGCCCCGGAGATCGCTCCGCCGAGCATCTCGTCGGCAAACAGCGTGTGGATGCTGATCTGCGCCGGCGCCGGCCGCTTGACGACCTGGTTCGGCACGTGATTGGCGAACGCCGACATCTCGGCGCCGTTGGAAACCATGACGCCCTCGTAGACCCTCATGCGGAGCTTGTTGGGCCGAGCGAAGACGACGGAGTACTCGGCCGTGGATCAGTCGGCCTGATCGCCCTCCTTGGCCTGGAGCCGGATCGTGCCCTTGTCGGCGTAGGCCGCGGCACGCTTGTAGGCGGAGACCATGTTCTCGAGGACGGCCCGGGCGGTCGGCGCCTGGTCGTTCTGGCCGCGCGGCGCTTGCCCGGCGGGCGAGGTCGTCTCGCCGGTCGCGGTGCGGGTGGCCGGCGCCGCGCTGTTGCTGGCGGCGGTCTCCGACTGCTTGCACCCGACGGCGCCGAGCAGTCCGACGGCCGAGGCCGCCAGGGCCACGCCCCAAAGCACGTGAACCCGCCGTATCATCGCATCCTCCTTGAGATCCGTTAGTTGCGCCGCTGCCGGACGAACCGCTTCGCCGGCCGGCAGAGGGCGGCATTATTGGCGAAGTCGGCGATCAGGTAAAGCTCGACTTCTTGACCACCGACTCCCGCCAGGCGTAAGATGAGAACTGCACGGGGTCAACCAAATCTCTCCAACTCGCGCAGCTTGCCCGAATGGCGTCGGTCTTGCGGTACGGAAGCGGCTCTCAAGTGCAGCTCGACCTGCCCGCGGGCGTGCTGTTGGCCGAGTGTGGCTTGCCCCGCGGCGAGCCTCTTGGCGACCTGTCGGGCGCGGTGGCCCGGGCGTTGACCTCTCCGCTGGATTACCCGCCGCTGGCTCTTGGCACGACGCCCAGCGATCGGGTGGTGGTACCCCTCGACCGGGGTCTGCCCCGAGCCGCGCAGCTTGTGGCCGCCGTCGTGCAGTGCCTGGTCGACGGAGGCGTGGATCCCGACGGCATCGCCGTGCTGCGGACCAAGGCCGATGTCGACGCCGGCTCGCCCGATCCGGGGGCCGCGCTCCCCAAGAACCTGCAAGACCGCGTGACGCTCCAAACGCACGACCCGAACGACCGCGGCCGGCTGGCCTACCTGGCGAGGTCGCACGCGGGCGAGCCGATCCTCTTGAACCGGGCCCTTACCGACGCGGACTTGGTGTTGCCGATCGGGTCGATCTCGAGCCGTCGGGCACCCGGTTATCACGGCGTCCACGGGGCCGTGTATCCGACCTTTTCCGACGAGCGCACGCTCCATCGCTTCCGGTCGCCGGACCTGCTTGCAAGCCGCCGCGCCTTGAGGAAGCGCCTGGTCCGCCAATGCAACGAAGTCGGCTGGCTCTTGGGCATCAACTTCACGGTTCAGGTGGTGCCTGGTGCGGGCGACGAGGTTCTGCACGTCCTGGCCGGGCAGTCATCGTCCGTGCGGCGGCGCGGTTGGGAGTTGTACCGGTCGGCCTGGGACTGTCGGGCGCCCTGCCGCGCGAGCCTCGTGGTGGCCGGGATCGAGGGGAGCGGAGGCCAGCAGACGTGGCAGAACGTCGGACAGGCCCTGGCGGCCGCGGCGGCGCTGGCCGAAGATGGCGGAGCAATCGCGCTGTGCTGCGACTTGGAGGCAACGCCGGGGCCGGGCGTGCACCGCCTGATGAGGGCCCGATCGCGTCCCGACGCGCTGCGCCAGATCCGGCGCGAGTTGCCCGAAGACGCGCTGGTCGCGGCGCAGATCGCCCGGACGTTGGCCCGCCGGCACGTCTACCTGCTCAGCCGGCTTGAGCCCGAGATCGTGGAGGATCTGAGCATGGCGCCGCTTTCCGATCCCGAGGACGTGGCTCGCCTTGCCCGGCGGCACGCGTCGTGCATTGTCCTGGCCAACGCCGCGCATGCCCTGGTGACGATGGAGAACGGCACGTGAGCCCCGAGCTTGCCGCGCGCATCCGGCAGAACCTGGCGGAGGTCCGAGGCCGCATTGCCGAGGCGGCCCGGCGCAGCGGACGCCGTGCCGACGAGATCGCCTTGGTCGCCGTCACCAAGTACGTCGGCGAGCCCGCGATCCGGGCGCTGGTCGAGGCGGGCTGCCGGGTTCTGGGCGAAAGCCGGCCCCAGCAACTCTGGGAACGGGCCGGCCAACTTGCCGATTTGCCCGTCGAGTGGCACCTCGTCGGACACCTCCAGCGCAACAAGGTGCGCCGCACCGTGCCCGTGATCCACTGGCTCGATTCGGCCGACAGCCTCGCCTTGATCGCCGAGGTGGATCGCCGCGCCGCCGAGCTGGGCCGGCCGATTCCCACGCTCTTGGAGGTGAACATCTCGGGCGAGGCGGCCAAGCACGGCTTCGAGCCGGCGGCGCTCGGGCCGTGCCTCGACGCGCTGGCCCAGTTCCGGCACGTCGAGATCCGCGGTCTGATGGGCATGGCCAGTCTCGAAGGCGGGCTCGACGCGGCCCGGCGCGATTTCGCCGCGCTGCGGCAACTCCGCGACCGCCTGCGGGCCAACTGTCCCGACGCGATCCGGCTCGACGAACTTTCGATGGGCATGAGCGGCGACTTCGAGGTGGCCATCGAAGAAGGGGCGACCGTCGTGCGGGTCGGCTCGGCCCTGTTCGAGGGAGTGACGCCATGATCTCGATCGAGCGCCACGCCGACGGAGCGGTCCTTCCGGTCCGCGCCCATGCCGGGGCCCGCCGCAACGAGATTCACGGCCCCCAGGACGGAGCGCTCAAGGTCTCGGTCACGCAGGCCCCCGAGAAAGGAAAAGCGAACAAGGCGATCGCCGCCGTGCTCGCCCGGCAACTGGGGTTGCGCAAGTCGCAAGTCGAGTTGCTCTCGGGCGGGACCTCGACGCACAAGCGGTTCTTGGTCCGTGGCGTCAGTCCCGAGGAACTCCGCGCCCGGCTCGAAGAACGCGGCTTCGGCCCGCGGCAGCCAACGTA
>JANLFZ010000466.1:0-2492 GCA_024653385.1 Thermoguttaceae bacterium
CTTCGCTTCCTTGGGTTCCATAAGATTGCCCAACTTATAGTTTTACAGGCCCTAAGTCGGCGTTGCCGTCGGCCCTGCCCGGAGAAGTTCTAGCCGCCCTTGGAGGCGGTTCGGTACACCCATCGCGTGCCTCTTGGACAACGCGGCCTCGCGTCCCTTTCTGAACGAGCCGGAATGGGCTACAGTGGGGGCGGAGGCATGCGATGGAACTGTACGGACGACGCTTCGACACCGGCGAACCGGTGCGCGTGGAGATTCGCGACGGCGAGATCGCCCGCGTGGCATCAGCCGATACCGGCCAGGTCGGACAGGACTGGCCCTGGCTTGCCCCAGGGCTTGTCGATATCCAGGTCAATGGGTATGGCGGCCAGGAGTTCAGTTCCGGTAGTCTGACCGTCGAGCGGGCGGCGGCGGCGATTCGGGCCTTCGACCGCTATGGGGTCACTCGCCTTTGCCCGACCGTCACCACCGAGTCGTTCGAGGTGCTGCGTCACGCGCTCTCGACGCTGGCCGCGCTCTGTGCGACCCAGCCGGAGATCGCGCGCCGCGTGCCTGGCTTTCACTTGGAAGGTCCCTATATCACGCGGGAAGACGGAGCGCGCGGCGCCCATCCCAAGCAGCACTGCCGACCGCCGGATTGGGATGAGTTCCGCCGCCTGCAAGACGCGGCCGAAGGCCGCATCCGAATCGTCACGCTCTCGCCCGAATACGATGCATCGCTGGACTTCATCCGCCGGGCAGCCGAGAGCGGTTTGGTCGTCGCGATCGGCCACATGACCGCCGCGCCGGAACGGGTTCGGGCCGCGGTCGACGTGGGCGCCCGGTTGAGCACGCACCTGGGCAACGGCTCGCACCCGATGCTCCACCGGCTGCGCAACTACCTCTGGGCCCAATTGGCCGACGACCGCCTGGCCGCAAGCCTGATCGTCGACGGCCACCACCTTCCGCCCGAGGTGGTCAAGGTCTTCGTCCGCACGAAGACCCCCTCGAGGTGCATTCTCGTGAGCGACCTGTCGGGCCAGGCGGGCCAGGCGCCGGGCCGGTACACCAGCCCGTTCTGCGATGTGGAGATCCTGCCGGACGGGAATCTCGTGGTTGCCGGCCAGCGCGAGATCATGGCGGGTGCTTCGCGCCCCCTGAACGTGGGCGTGGCGAACGTCATGCGTTACGCGGGCGTGGATCTATGGACCGCGGTGCGCATGGCCACGGACAACCCGGCCGCGCTCGTGGGAATTCCCCCCGGCCAGCTCGAGCCGGGTGCCCCGGCCGACGTGATTCAATTCCACCTGCGCGAGCCGGGCCCCGAAGGTCAACCGGCGAGGCTTGACGTGCAGCGGACCATCTTGGGCGGCCAAGTGGTTTGGGAGCAATCGTCCCAGGGCTTGTGAGCCCCCCCGGAGGCTCGACCGCCGCTGCCGGGCGCGACGGTGGTCGTGGAGGCGCCAGCCACGGACGGTTCCTCAAGAGGATGCTGATGCCCGGACGCTACTTGGCCCGGGGGACGATGTCCGTTTGGAGAGCGGGGTCGGCGGCGGGGATGTAGCTCGTCTTCAAACCGAGTTCCGCGCGCACGATGTTGCAACCCTGCGCGATGGCCGCGGCCACGTCTTCCGGACGATCGGCTGGCTCCTGCTCGTTGATCACGACGGCCAGCGCGTCCTGGAACTTCTCGCGCCACCGCACGTCGAGCATGCACGTGTCGAGCGGCCTGCCCCACATGCTGACGTCGAACCAACGTGGTCGGGGCCAGGAGCCGGTAATCGTGGCGGGCAGGATCAAGTCGGAGGTGAGGGTGAACATGAAGAATCCCTTTCACAACGGGGGTGCGACCCACCTGTGGTGGTGCTCTCAAGTGAACCTGCGCCGCGAGCAATCATACGGAGCCGGCCAACCCTCGCACCCCCGTCCCGCGCAGGGGGGGACCACGCCTGACAGCTACTCTGCGGCCGGCCCGCCCTTCTGCGGTGCGTCGTGGCACGGCGCAGTGCCGGTTCACCGGTGCCGCCGGATCTCGTTCCCAAGGAGGCGAAATGCCTGCTCGAGGGGGGGCGCGTCCACCCCACAGCCCGGACGTCGTACCATCCGTTGGCGCGTTCCCACACTTGTGGGCCTACGATAGGATTACAGGTTTACACGTTGAATCTTCGAGCGGGCGGGACGAGGCGCACATGATTCAGCAGTTGGAACTTCGCGACGGCCGCGTCAACGGTCAAGAGGGGATGGCCGGGAACGTCCTGGTGTACGTCAATCCCGGGGATGCCGAGCGCAAGTACCTGGTCGAGACCCTCAAGATCGACGAGCACACGCTGAACTCCGCTCTCGACCCGGACGAACTGGCGCGTCTGGAGTTTGAGCCTTCGCACGTCGCCGTCATCCTCAAGCGTCCCGACAGCGTTGCCGACGAGAGCGGGGCCGAGTTCCGCGTGACCTCCGTGGGCGCGTTCCTATTCGAGACGCGGCTTGTGATTGTGCAGGGTGACAGCGCCTTTCAT
>JANLFZ010000466.1:2502-5041 GCA_024653385.1 Thermoguttaceae bacterium
GCGCGTCTGGAGTTCGAGCCCGAGCATGTGGCGATCATCTTCAAGCGGCCCAAGAACTACTCCAGCGAGGACAAGTTCCTGTTCAAGGTCGTTTCGACGGGGTTGTTCCTCTTCGCCGACAAGCTGGTCGTGGTGATGGCCGACGACGCGCCGATCTTCCAGGGCCGGCCGTTCGCCAAGGTGTCGTCGCTCCAGGACCTCGCGTTGCGGTTGATCTACCGCTCGATCTATCACTTCATCGAGCACCTCAAGGCGATCACGATGATTTCCGACGAGCTGGAGCAACAGATCAGCCGCTCGATGGAGAACAAATACCTCTTGAACCTGTTCACGCTCGAGAAGAGCCTCGTCTACTACCTCAACGGCATCAACTCGAACGGCAAGCTCATCGAACGGCTGAAGCTCAGTGCCGGCAAGATCGGCCTGGGCCCCGAGAGCCTCGAGTTTCTCGACGACATGATCATCGAGAACAACCAGTGCTACGAACAGGCCGAGACCTACTCGAACATTCTCGCCAGCATGATGGACGCCCGGGTCTCGATCGTCAGCAACAACCTGAACTGGCTGATGAAGACCCTGAACATCATCACCATCGCCATCATGCTGCCGACGTTGGTGACCAGCATTTTTTCGATGAACGTGGAGTTTCCGGGCCGGACGCACGGCCACATGTTCTGGTTCATCCTGGCTTTGGCGGCGGTGTCGGTGCTCCTGGTGGGATTCGTCTGGCGCTGGAAGCGGTGGTAACCCGGTCCGTGGACGGGCGCCCCGGCCGCCGCCGCGCCCTCTTGCACCCGGCAGGCGAATCGCGCATCATTCGGCCAATGGGCCCCTGTGGGTTCCACCTCGGCACGAACGAAAGGAGCCTGTCATGGCTGGAGTGAACCGGCGCGCGTTTCTCGGTCGGGCCATTCTGGGCGGAACCGGGTGGCTGGTGCTTCGCGAGGCGCGATCGGCCTGGAGCTATCAGGCCAACGAGAAGCTGAACCTCGCCGTGGTGGGCTTGGGCGCGCGCGGTTCCTACCATGTCGACATGGTGCCTCGCGTGGGCCAGACGTTGGCCGCCGTGTGCGACGCCAACCGCACGCGGATCGCCGCGGCCCTGAAGAAGTATCCCCAGACGCCCGCCTTCCAGGACTTCCGCACGATGCTCGACGAACTCGACCGGCGGCTCGACGGCGTGATCGTCGCGACGCCCGATCACACCCACGCCGTGATCGCCGCGTCGGCCATGACGCGGGGCAAGCACGTGTACTGCGAGAAGCCCATCGCCCACGACGTGGGCGAAGCCCGCGATCTGCGCCAGCTCGCCCGAAAACACAAGGTGGCCACGCAGATGGGCAATCAGGGCATGGCCACCGACGCGTTCCGATGCACCCTGGAACGGATCCAGGACGGCGCGGTGGGCGAGATCCGCGAGGCACACGTGTGGTACGTGTTCGGCGGCTCGGGGCCCATGACCCGCCCCGCCGACACTCCGCCCGTCCCCGAGCACGTCAACTGGGATCTGTGGCTCGGGCCGGCCCCCTTGCGACCGTACCATCCCACGTACATGAACTCGTGGTGGGCGTGGCGCGAGTACAGCACGGGCTGCCTGGGCGGAGGAGGCTCGCATTCGATCAACATGACCTTCAAGGCGTTGGATCTCGCGGCGTTGTGGGAAGGTCGGGCCAAGGGCGCCATCCGCGTCGAGCCCGACTCGCCCGAACGTTGCCCCGAGAACTTCCCTCGCGTCGAAATCGTCCGGTTCCACGTGCCTGCGCGCGGGTCGATGCCTCCGGCCGTCGTGCACTGGTACAACGCCACGGAAGACGAATTGCGCCGGCGCGGGATCTGGCAGCGGCTGGAGAAGATCGCCGGTCGCCCGCTCGATTGGAAAGAGGGTTGGACGCCCCAGTCAGGATCGCTTCTGGTCGGCAGCAAGGGGGTGGTCCACACGAACGCCCACAATTCGCTCTGCGCCTTGCTGCCCGAGAAGGACTTTCCCAAGACCGGCGGCAAGCCCCAGCGATTTCCCAGCGTGCGCAGCCACGAGCGCGAGTGGATGCAGGCGTGTCAGGGCGGGCCCAAGGCGCTGTCGAATTTCGACCATTCGGGGCCCGCGATCGAGTTCGTCCTGGCAGGCAACATCGCCACCCTGGTGGGCCGGCCTGTCCTGTTCGATCCTGGCCAGTTCAAGATCCTCAACGATCCCGAGGCCGATCGGGCGCTGCGACCCGAGCATCGCAAGGGTTGGGAATTGCCCGGATGACAGGCCCGAGCGAGGAGGTTACCATGTCAAGTGCCATGCTTGCTGCCGCGTTGTTGCTGTCGGCCGCTGCCGCGCCGGCCGTTGAAGAGGGCTTCACGCCGCTGTTCGACGGGAAGACGCTTGCCGGCTGGACGATCAACTGCCTGCCCAAGGACAAGGAGTTTGCCGCCAAGGCCTGGACCGTGGATCAAGGCACGCTGCTGGCCAACACGACGGGCCATAGAGATCATTTTTACATTCTACTAGCCACCGAGCGGGAATATGGGGATTTTATCCTTCGGCTTCGGT
>JANLFZ010000467.1 GCA_024653385.1 Thermoguttaceae bacterium
GCAGCGACGAGGACCAGCGGGCGTTCGAGGCCGCCCTGGCCGAGTATATCGCCGGCCAAGAGTTCCTCGGCGACCAGCCCGGCTCGCACCTCAACCTGGCCGTGGTGTACACCAGCCGGGGGCAGCCCGACAAGGCCGAGCAAGAATACCGGCGCGCCCTGCGCATCGAGCCCGGCTTCGTTCCGGCCCGCATCAATCTGGCCATGCTTCTGGATGAGTTGGGCAGGAAGGACGAGGCGGAATCGCAGTTTCGCTTGGCCATCGACGAGTTGCAACGCCAGATTGCCGCGGCCCAGCGCCAAGCCGCCGTCGCGGGAACCCCCAAACCCCAACCGGCCGGACGCCAACGCCCCCTCGACCAGATGATCGAGCACCTGCGCGGCCAACAGGCCGAGTGCCACTACTCGCTGGGCCTGCTCTTGGCCGAGCGCAAGGACCGCATGGAAGAAGCCGCGGCTTCCTTGGCGGCGGCCGCCGCCATGTCCCCACGGAACCCCAGGGTCCACTACAATTTGGGGCTGGCGTTGCAAACCCTCGGGCGCATGGCCCAGGCCGAACAATCGCTCTTGACCGCACGCAACCTCGCTCCCGAGGCCCCGGACTTCCATCGGGCCCTGGCTATCCTCTACACCCAGCTAGGCCGCTGGCAGGACGCGGCAACGAGCGCCGAACAGCTCGTGGCGCTTGCGCCCCACGACCCCAATGCGCGGGCCTTGCTTCAGCTCATCGTGCGGCAGGGGAACAACGCGGGGAAGCCCTGAGGCCCTTGCTCCCGCGGCAACCGGTGTTGGTTTACAATGGCGGCCACACGAGCCAAACCACACGAGGTCCGCCATGACAGCCTGCACTGCTTGCCTTGCCTTCGTTCTTCTTTCCGGTGAACTTGCCGCGGCGGAGCCGGCCGCGGGCCAGGCACGGCCGACCGCCCACCTTGTCAGCCGGATCGACGTAAAGGACTTCGGCGCCGAGACGCTCCGCATCGGCGATCTGAACGCCGACGCCTCGCCGGACTTGCTCTTCGTGCAGAGCGTTTACGGCACGCGCGAGATCACCTGCCTGACGGCCACGACGATCCACGGCCAGATCCTCTGGCAGCACGGCAAGCCGTCGGCCGACAACGGCGAGATCTACAGCGACCTGCCGGTGCAGATCTACGATTGGGACAACGACGGGCGCAACGAGGTGCTCTACGTGCGCCAGGCCCGGTACGCCGAGCCGGCCGGCGACAAGCGGCGCGTGCGCGAGCGATCGGCCCGATACGAAGGCGACGCCACAATGGTCGTGCTCGACGGGGCCACGGGGCGCGAGCGCCAGACGTTTGCGCTTCCCGCGCCGGCCGACGATTGTTTCCTCTTCGCCGACCTGACCGGCCGAGGGCGGCCCGAGGACCTCGTGGTCAAGGACCGCTACTGGAACGTCTGGGGTGTTGCCCACGACGGCAAGCGGCTTTGGCACTGGGAGGGCTCGACCGGACACTTTCCGGCCGTGGCGGATGTCGACGGCGACGGCAAGGACGAGGTCTTCGTCGGCTTCGCCCTGATCGACCACGACGGCCGCGTGCTGTTCTCGCGCGATCCGAAGGGCGCCCATCAGGACGCCTGCTGGATCGCCCGGCCCTCCGACGGCCAGTGGCGCCTGTTGTTCGGCAATGGGGGCATCCACTGCCTGGCCGCCGACGGGCGCACCCTGTGGCATCATCCGCTGGGCGAGGCGCAGCACGTGGTGGCGGGCCGCTTCCGCGCCGATTCGGAGATGCAGTTCGCGGTCGTCGATCGCACGCCCGTGCCCACCCACCGCCGCGATGCCGAGGCCTGGGCGATTCTGTATCTTTACGATCTTTCCGGCAAGGAGCTTTGGCGGCGGCAACAGGAGAAAGGCGACTGGGCCATCGCCACCGTGCCGGTGAACTGGTGGGGCCCGCGGGCGCCCGAGGGGGTGCTGGTCTACGGTCGCGGTCCCGGGCGTCCGGCGGTGATCTACAACGGCCGGGGCGACGTGGCCGAGACGCTTCCCCTGGAACTCGCGCCGGGCCGTCCCGAGGCCGACCGCCGCGCCGGCTTCTACGGCCTGGCGGCCGACGTCTGGGGCGACAGCCGCGACGAGGTGATCCTCTTCGGGGCCAAGGGCGCCTGCATCTGGGCCAACGCCCGCGCCCCGGCCATCCCCACGCAATACAACGAGACGCTCTATCCCGGCATGTGACGCTAGGGCGCGGCGGGCTTCTCGCCGGTCCCCTCGACGACGGTGACGAGCCGATCGGCCGGAATGTCGCGGAACACGTCGGTCCCGCCGCCGATCCACCGGATTTCGAGGCGGTCGACGCGGGGGCGCTTTCCCAAGCCGAAGTGCAGGCGCGAGCCGTGATGGCTCTGGTAGCCCCGGCCGCTGTGGACCTCGTCGATCTGAACGAGATCGCCGGCGACGACCTTCACGCGGGCGCCGACGCCGTCGCGGTTCGACCGGACCCCGCGAAGCTCGACCTGGATCCAGTGATGGCCGGTGTTCGAGTCGTTGCGCAGGACGACGGGAGGCCGGCGAGAGCTGAGGATCACGACGTCGATGTCGCCGTCGTTGTCGAGGTCGTCGAACGCCGTTCCCCGGCCGACGACCTTCACCCGCAGGCCGTCGCCGCTGGAGTCCGAGACGTTGACGAACTTGCCATTGCCGGTGTTCATCAGGAGCACGGGGCGACACGCATAGGAGGTCGAGTCGTCCCACAGCTCGATGTTGTCCTGGAGGTGGCCGCAGGCGATGAACAGGTCGCGGTCGCCGTCGTTGTCGAAATCGACGAAGCCGACGCCCCACTTGACGTAGGCGAACGAGCCGGCGCCGGCGCGGGCGGGCACGGTGGCATCCTCGAGCGTTCCGTCGGCGCGGTTGCGGAAGAGCACGGGCAACTCGCCCTGGTACGAGGTCTGGAAGAAGTCGAGCCAGCCGTCGTTGTCGTAGTCGGCGCAGTCGACACCCATGCTCCCCAGTTCGTGGCCGTGGAAATTGAAGGCCGCGCCGATGCGCAGGCCGTCTTCCTGAAACTTGCCGGACCCGTCGTTGCGGAAGAAGAAGTTCCGCGAGACGTCGTTGAGCACGAACAGATCGGTGTCGCCGTCGTTGTCGTAGTCGGCGGCGACCATGCCCATGCCCGTGCCGGCCACCGACCCGATCCCCGACGCGTCGGTCACGTCGGCGAAGGTGCCGTCGCCGTTGTTGCGGAAGAGGTTGTCGGGCTCGGGGAGGTAGTCTTTCGGTCCGGCGTACTGGGGGAAACCGTCGATCGTGCGGGGGACGTGGTTCTCGTAGGTGAACTTCACGTAGTTGGCGGCGTAGAGGTCGAGGTCGCCATCGGCGTCCATGTCGAGGAAACAAGCGCCGGCGCCGACCTTGGGGCCGCGACCCACGCCCGCTCTGGCCGTCACGTCGGCGAAGGTACCATCACCGTGGTTGCGGTAGAGCACGTTCGGGCCGTAGTTGTTGACGTAGACGTCCGGCAATCCGTCGGAGTCGTAGTCGCCCACGCAGACGCCCAAGCCGTAGCCCGCCTCGCCCACGCCGGCCTTTTCCGTCACGTCGACGAAGCGAAAACCGCCGAGATTGCGGTACAGGGCGTTTTTCGCCGCGGGGTCGGGTTTCGCCCCCCGGAGCGGCCGGCCGTTCAAGAAGTAGATGTCGATCAGCCCGTCGCCGTCGTAATCGAACGTGGCCAGGCCCGATGCCACGGTCTCGACGATGTACCGCTGTCCGCTGGAGCCGTCGGTGTGCCGGAAGGCGATCCCGGTTTCCGGCGTGACATTATGCAGGACGATAGGCCCCTCGGCGCGAACTACGGACGCCATGGAGACCAAGGCGAAAGCGGCCGCCATACCCAAACGGCACACGCGGCGGCAAAGACTGGGGGGACACGAAGGCATGGGAACTACGGGCTGCTTGTTTCGGTGGGCACCGCCGATGACGACAAGGTATCCAGTGCCTGGCGATACCCAGGCTCGGCCGGGTCGAGCCCGGCCGCGCGAGCCAACAGCCGCCCGGCCTCCTCGCGGTCGCCCCGGGCGGCGTACAGCCGGGCGGCGTCGAACGCGAACCGGGCAGCGGCCCGGCGGATCTCGTCGGCCCCGGGGTCGCGCCGCGCGTCGCGCTCCTTGGCGGCTTCGGCGTTCTCTTGGGCGTTGAGTCTCACGAACACCGCTTGGTACTCCTCGGCCTTTTTCGTGTCGCCCAAACGGCTCCACGCGGCGACCAGGCCGTAGTAGGCCTTGGTATAGCCGGGATCCAGGGCGATCGCCGACTCGAAGGCGCGACGAGCCTTCTCGTACTGTGCCCGCTGAAGATACGCCTGGCCGAGAAGGAACCAGCGCATCGACTGGGGCGTGGCGGCCTCGGCCTTCTCCAGCACCCCGATCGCCTCCTCGGGCCTACCCAACTGCATCAGCGATTCGCCGAGGATCACGGGCGCATTGGCCAATCGGGGATCGATCGCCAGGGCCCTGCGGAGATAGGCCACGGCCTGTTCGAAGTCGCCCTGCTCCCAGGCCGCCGAGCCGAGACAGAACGCGGCATGGGCGCAGCGCGGGTCGCGGTCCAGGCACTGCCGCCACAGCGAGGCCGCCCGCGCCGAGTCGCCGAACCGCTGGTGGAAGCGCGCCGCCAGGTCCAGTGCCTCGGCGCGGTGCGCGAAGTCCTCGACGAGACGGTCGGCCAAGGCAAGGCCCTCGGCGATCCACTCGGTGGGGTTGCCGGCCGGCGCGGCGTCCGGCGGTGGAGCGCCAAGCGAGTCCGGCGGGGCCGCGGTGGGCGTCTTCCGGCTTGTCCACAACACCGCGCCGCACAGGCCCAGCGCGATCGCCGCGGCCAAGGCCAGCGCAATGGTCGACAAGCGCCGAGGACCTCGTTGTTGCGCGCGTTCCACGTTGGCGATCCAAGGTGCCGGGGAAGGCGCGGGCGCTTGGGGCCGATGGGGACCGTCCCCGCGAGCGAACTCCCCGCTGCAAACGCCCCGCGCCCGGCTCGCTCGAGTAGACGCGGA
>JANLFZ010000468.1 GCA_024653385.1 Thermoguttaceae bacterium
GCCAGCGGAGTCTTGCTCGGCTCGGCGCGGTGGAAATCACCCTGGCCGCCGCCGGTCGCTGCGTCGCGCCCGAAGACTCGCGGCAAGATTCCAACGGCGCACCGGCCGTTCGGGGCCACCTGGCCGACTACCTGCCGAGCGCGAGTTGGTTCTTGCTGGTGGAGCCATCGGACCTCCAGGACGAAGGACGCCGCTATCTGGAGCGCGTCGAACGACCGCAGGACCTGCACCACGTCGCGACGGTGATGGAACAGGTCGTCCGCTTTCCCTCGGTGACGGCCTGGAGCGTGGCCCCGGGCACGTACGAGACCGCCTGCCGGCTGAGGATCGAGTCGGTCGAGCGCTTCAGTGGCGACATCGGCAAGGTGCGGGAAGAACTCGATAGCGCCGGCGCCGGACAGGAGGTGTTCGTGGTCTGCCAGACCGCGGCCGAGGCGGAGCGGCTTTCCGAACTGTTCTCCGGCACGCAACTCGCCCGGGAGGGCAGACTCCATTACCCCTTGGGCACGCTCACGCGGGGGTTCCGGCTGGTGACGGAGCGGATCGCGCTGGTCAGCAGCGCCGAGTTGTTCCACCGCACCGATCTGCGGCGCGTTCCGCAACGCCGGCTCGGCAAGGCGATCGACAGCTTCCTCGAATTGCGGGAGGGGGACCTCGTGGTCCACGTGAACCACGGGATCGCCCGGTACCGCGGGATGAAGCTCCTCGAAAAGGACCGGCAGGTCGAAGAGCACCTCGTGCTGGAATTCGCCGACGAGGTGAAGCTCTACGTGCCCAGTTCGAAGATCGCCCTGGTGCAGAAGTACGTGGGGGGAACCAAGGCGCGGCCCAAGCTGGCCCGGCTCGGCGGCCGGACGTGGAGCCGGCAGCGGGCGGCCGTCGAGGCGGCGGTCACCGACCTGGCGGCCGAGATGCTGGATCTTCAGGCGGCGCGCAACTTGCGTCCGGGAATCGCCTTCCCACCCGACACCGAATGGCAGCGCGAGTTCGACGCCTCGTTTCCCTATCAGGAAACGCTCGACCAGCTTGCGGCGCTGGAGGCGATCAAGCGCGACATGCTCCAGCCCCGGCCCATGGACCGGCTCCTCTGCGGCGACGTCGGGTTCGGCAAAACCGAACTGGCGATGCGCGCGGCGTTCAAGGCGGTCGACGCGGGCTACCAGGTGGCGATCCTCGTGCCGACCACCGTGCTGGCCGAGCAGCACGCGCGGACCTTCGCCAGCCGCATGGCCGAGTACCCCTTCCAGATCGCCACGCTCTCGCGGTTTTCCACCCGAAAGGAGCAGGCCGAGACGATCGAGCAGCTCAAGTCCGGAGCCATCGATGTCGTCATCGGCACCCATCGGCTGGTGCAAGACGACGTGCAGTTCCACAATCTTGGGCTGGTGATCATCGACGAAGAGCAGCGGTTCGGCGTGGAGGTCAAGGAGCGGCTCAAATCGTTGCGGACCATCGTGGACGTGTTGACGATGACGGCCACGCCCATCCCCCGCACCCTCCACATGGCCCTCTTGGGCTTGCGCGACATCTCGAACCTTCAGACCCCGCCCGAGGACCGCTTGGCGGTCGAGACCCGGGTGACGCGGTTCGACCCGGCCCTGGTGCGCAACGCGGTGCTGCGCGAGCTGAACCGCAATGGGCAGGTGTTTTTCGTGCACAATCGGGTCAGCGATATCGGAGTCGTCGCCACACGCTTGCGCCAGATCGTGCCCGAGGCCCGCATCGTCGTCGGCCATGCCCAGATGCCCGAGCACCAGCTTGCGCGGGTAATGCTCGATTTCGTCGATCGGCGCTTCGATGTGCTGTTGAGCACGACCATCGTGGAGAGCGGGCTGGACATTCCGAACGCCAACACCATCTTCATCGACGAGGCCGACCGCTACGGTCTGGCCGACCTCCACCAACTCCGCGGCCGCGTGGGTCGGTACAAACACCGCGCGTACTGCTATCTCTTGATCGACCCGAATAAGCACGTCACGCCCAACGCGGCGCGGCGGCTTCGGGCGATCGAGGAGTTCAGCGACCTGGGCGCCGGGTTCGCCCTGGCCATGCGCGACTTGGAGATCCGCGGGGCGGGGAACATCTTGGGGCCCCAGCAGAGCGGGCATATCGCCACCGTGGGCTACGAGTTGTACTGCGAACTCTTGGAGCAGGCGGTGCGCCAGCTCAAGAAGCTCCCCTCCAAGACGATCCTCGAGGTGGATCTCGACCTGCCCGGCGAGGCCTACCTGCCCAAGTCCTACGTGCCCGGCATGCGGGAAAAAATCGACCTCTACCGCCGGCTCGCCCGGGCCACGGAGCCCGACGAACTCGCCGAGTTCGCGGCCGAGTTGGCCGATCGCTTCGGCCCGCCCCCCCCGGTGGCCAAACGGTTGCTGGTGCTCGCCCGACTGCGAGCGGCCGCCCGACGGTGGTTGATCGACTCGGTCCGGATGGAAGACCGCTACGTGGTACTGAACTATCTCTCGGCGCGATTGATCCGACAGCTTGCCGCCCAAAGCGGGGGGCGACTGCGAATTGCCGACCAGCGAAGCGCGTATCTGCCCCTGCGGCCGGAAGTTAGCGAGCCGGACCAGATCCTGGCAGAAATCGAATTGCTCTTGCAGGCCGCACCAGCTTCCCACTAGAATCCCGCCGCTTGTCGCATACCAACCCGACGCGCCAGCGAGGGCCACCGAACACTAACCCGACGCGCCAGCGAGGGTAGCCGAACATTGACCCGACGCGCCAGCGAGGGCCACCGAAGATTCGCCCGACGCGCCAGCGAGGGCAAGCATCTGCGCGGCCCTCGCTTGCGGTCTGGATTACCAGGATCCTCGTTTGCGCTTCGGGTCACGAGGTCCCTCGCTTGCGCTTCGGGTTAGTATGGGTTGAACCGTATGCCCGTTGCTTGCGCTTTCGATTACCAGGATCCTCGCTTGCGCTTCGGGTTAGTATGGGCTAGACACCCTATTTCTGCGGCGGAACCGATCTCGTGCAGCATCCCATCCTTACGGTCCTCGCGCTAGGCGCGATTGGGGCGGCCGGGGTTCTCGGCCCGCAGGCCGATGGGTTCGGTCCGCGCGCATCGCTTGCCCAGGGCTGGTATCCTGCCTCGTCGGACGAGCCGCCGCCGGTTTCCGCTCGGCTGCCGCAGAACACGAACCAAGGGCCACGATCACCGCACGCGCCCCTTTGGACGACCCGACCGGCCGGTTGGCCCGGAGCCGCTACCCCCTCATATAGGGCACCGAACGGGGACACGATCGTTGGTTCCGCGCCTGGCGAGGCGAGTGCGTCTGATGTGTCCGATGCCGCAGGTCAGGGCCCCAGCTTCGAGGCTGCGCCCACATGGCGATCCGCAGGCACGGTTCGCTCGCCCTCGGGCATGACAGCCGTTCGGACGACCGACGATTCGACGGCCGCTCCCCAAGGCTTGGTCGCCAGACCGGCAGCCGCCTGGCGCCCGGCCGGTTCGCGGGACGCGGCCACCATGGCGCCCTCGGGGCCCGTGGCCAGAACCGAACCGATCGCCGAAAACGTAGGCGCCTTGGCCTATCCGACCACCGAACGCCGATCAGCCGACGACACGGCTGTTTGGCAGTATCCCTCGACCGCCGACCGCTACCGAGCCGTGCCCCAGAGCGTGGCCCCCGCGCCGGCGGGGCGATCGAGCCCTCTCTGGGCACCCACCCCGGCCGAACGCGAAGCGGCCGCGCAGACCCCTGGTTCGTCGCCAGACGCCCTCGTGTCCGAGAGCTTCGGTCCCCGACTGGATCGGTTCCAGACGCCTCCCAACGACCCGCCTTCGCCCGAACCGGCTTCCTCGGAGCCGCGTGCGGTGCTTTACGAGCGGGCCGAGGCCCTGGCCCGGGTCGGCACCGAGGTCATCCTGGCGGCCGAGGTGACGATGGGGCTCGACGAGGCCCGCGCCAAAGCCATCGAAAGCATGCGCGCCAAGAGCGGCGGGCGCGTTCCGCCGGAAATGCTGGAAGAACTCGACCGCCAGGTCAAGGAGGCGATCCGCAAACGGCTGGAGCAGAAGGTCCAGGTGGCCTTGATCTGCCAGCACGCGGCCCGCGAGATCCCGGCGGACAACTTGAAGCGCATTCGCGAGATCGTCGGGCGCGAGTTCGAGAAGCGGGAAGTGCCCGAGATGATGAAGATGGCCCAGGCCCGCTCTCGCCGCGAGTTGGAAGACAAGCTCTTGGCCGCCGGCATGTCGCTGGAGGCGCGCAAACGCGAGTGGACCGACCAGGCCCTGGCGGCCGACTGGCTCCGCCAGCAGGTGCGGCCGAACACCGACATCAGCCACGACGACATGCTCG
Organism: Thermoguttaceae bacterium; assembly: GCA_024653385.1. Taxonomy (GTDB): domain Bacteria; phylum Planctomycetota; class Planctomycetia; order Pirellulales; family Thermoguttaceae; genus JANLFZ01. Next base: position 4,308 of record JANLFZ010000468.1, read on the forward strand.
CCTACTACCACACCCACGCGGCGGAGTTCGAGCGGCCGGCCAGGGCCCGGTGGGAGCAGTTGACGGTCCGCGTGTCAAAGTACGCCAGTCGCGAGGAAGCCCGGGCGGCACTGGCCGAGATGGGCAATCTGGTGCTCCGCGGCGTGCCCGTGGCTGAAGTGGCGTTCCTTGGCCACTTCAGCCAAGGAACGGTCCGATGGTCCGACGGCTGCCAACGGAGGACTTCGCGACTGGACCAGCCGCGGCAGCCTCACGGCGGAAATCCTCGATCGGGCGATCTTCGGCCTGCCGGTCGGCGAAATGAGCCCGATTCTCGAAGAAGACAAACTGATGCACATCGTGCGGGTCGTCGAGCGCCAGGAGGCCCAGCGCACGCCCTTTGCCGAAGCGCAAGCCGAGATCCGCGAGAAGATCCGCAAACAGCGCGAGACCGCGGCCCGCGAGGCCTTCCTGGCCCGACTCAGGCAACAGATCCCCGTGTGGACCGTCTTCGACGAGGAACAGGCGAAGAAACCCCTGCCCGGGAGTCTGCTGATCCGCTAGGGCCTGAAAGACGATCGGTTCGCCCAGGTCGTTTCACTGCCCTTAGACCTCGACCGGCGGCTGGCCCACGTACATCTGGAGGATCCGGCTCTGGACCTTGATGGCCCGGACCAACACCCAAACCTGGTCCAGCGTGAACCGG
>JANLFZ010000045.1:0-5955 GCA_024653385.1 Thermoguttaceae bacterium
CACGACTCGCTTGCTGAAGGCCAAACAAAAGGCGTGGGAGAAACCATGAGCACCGCCGAAGCAATGGAACAACGGGCACGCCAGTTCGCCGACCGTTATGCCGCCGTGCGCGAACAGATCAGCCGGGTGATCGTCGGCCACGAGGAGGTCATCCACGGGGTGCTGACCTGCCTTTTCGTCGGCGGGCATTGCCTGTTGGAGGGCGTGCCCGGGCTGGGCAAAACCCTGCTGGTGCGCACGCTCGCCCAGGTGCTCGACCTCGAGTTCTCGCGCATCCAGTTCACTCCGGACCTCATGCCGGCCGACATCCTCGGCACGAACATGGTCATGGAGAGCCCCGACGGCAAGCGGTTCTTCCAGTTCCAGAAAGGCCCGATCTTTACCCAAATCTGCCTGGCCGACGAGATCAACCGCGCGACGCCGAAAACCCAGTCGGCCATGCTCGAGACGATGCAGGAGGGCACGGTCACCGCCGCCGGCACGCGGTACGAGCTGAAAAAGCCGTTCCTGGTCATGGCCACGCAGAACCCGATCGAGCAAGAGGGAACGTATCCGCTGCCCGAGGCCCAGTTGGACCGTTTCTTCTTCAAGCTGTTGGTGGGCTACTCGAACCGCCAGCAGGTGGCGGCGATCATCGAGCGCACCACCCAGAGCCAGACCGTCCAGCCGGCCAAAGTCATGGATGGCGACGAGATCCTCCAGTGGCAGGCGATGGTCCGCGAGGTCATCCTCGCCCAGCACGTGCAGGACTACATCGTGCGGCTGGTCCTGGCCACGCATCCGGACGGCCAGTTCGCCCTGCCGATCACGAACCAGTTCGTCCGCTGGGGGGCGAGCCCTCGCGCGGCCCAGACGCTCGCCTTGGCCGGAAAGGTCCGAGCGCTGTTGGACGGCCGCTACAACGTCAGCTTCGAGGACGTGCGCCGCGTGTACTTGCCGGCCATGCGCCACCGGATCATTCTCAACTTCGAGGCCCAGGCCGAGGGCATCGAGCCCGACCAGGTGCTGCTCGAACTGTTGGAGAAGGTGCCGGAGAAGGATACGGCGGGGTGAGGGATTGGGGATTGGGGATTGGGGCAACCCCCGGGGGGCAGGCCGTCGTCTTCAACCCTTGCGCCGATCGGCGCGGTGCAATTGCTCCTCGACCCAAGCGGCTTGGTCCGGCCGAAGCGGTCCTGGGGGCGGCTGCGAATAGTCGATCAGCTCGTCGTAGCGAAAGATGTCATAGACGGTGGCAAAGGCCCGTTGCAGGTCCAGGGGGACTGCCGGATCCTCAGGAAGCAAGGGCACCGGCACGACCGGCAATGGCTGCTCCAGCGCGATCGGCCAGATCTCGACCTCATGCCGCCGCTTTGCCCGGCCAACCGCTCGTTCTCGTCGGATGGGGCGAGCACGACCCGGCGCGTGCTGAGCACCACGTACTTCGGCCGAAGCTGAGGCGCCAATTGGCGCGCGATCTCGCCGCACAGGTCCGTGTGGACGCTGGTCCACAGGTCGCCTTCAAGAAAGGGATCCATGCCCGGAAACGGGTTCGGCATCCGAAACGCCTCTGGCCTTCGATGCGTGCTGTTGCTGAAGTATACCCCCGACGGTAAGACCGGTCCACGACCATCGCCGCGCAGGGGTGCCCGGGCCCGGCGCGGGCTGGCCGGCCAGGTCTTTACCGGCGGCCAGGCATCCGCGACAATCGACGTAGCGTGCGATACCGCCGAGCGGAGGGGTTCCCTCGGCGATCGTCTCGCGGTCGAACCACTTCCCATGTCCACCACCGCCCCGCTGCTGAGTCCCGAGCTATTGGCCCAGTTGGAGCGGCTCGAGCTGGTCAGCCGGAAGGTCTTCCGCGGCCGGATGAAAGGCGAGCGGCGCAGCCGGCGCAAGGGACAGAGCGTCGAGTTCGCCGACTTCCGAAGCTACGTGCCCGGCGACGACCTTCGGTTCATCGACTGGAACACCTACGCCCGGCTCGAACGGCTGTTCTTGAAGATGTTCCTCGAAGAGGAAGACCTGCACTTCTACGCGTTGATCGACGCCAGTCCGTCGATGGACTTCGGCCAGCCCACCAAGTTCCAGTACGCCAGGCAACTCGCGGCGGCGCTTGGGTTTGTCGGGCTGGTCCGGGGCGACCGGGTGAAGATCCAGCCGCTGGGGCGCGCGGCCGGCCGGGCCGCCCCCGTGCTGCGCGGCCGTCGGAGCCTGTGGCGCATGCTCGAGTACCTCGACGGCCTTGCACCCGGCGAGATCGTGCCGCTGGCCGAGGGCGTGCGCGACTTTTGCGTGCGGAACTCGGGCAAGGGGATCGTGGTGCTGATCACCGATTTGATGGACAAGGCGGGCTACCAGGGGGCGCTTCGGTACCTGTTGGCCCAAGAGATGGACATCTACGTGATCCACGTGCTTTCGGCGGAGGAGCTGGAGCCGGACCTCCAGGGCGACCTCCGCCTCGTCGACTGCGAGGACCACGACGTGGCCGAGGTGACCGTCACCTCCGCCTTGTTGAAACGCTACCGCCAGACGCTGGCCGCCTTCATCGAATCGGCCCGCGAGTTCTGCACCCGGCGCGGCATCGTCTACCTCTTGGCCAGGAACGACCTGCCCATCGAGCGGCTCATTCAAGGCTACTTGCGCGAGCGAGGGTTGGTGCGCTAGTGATGCCCGAACTGATCAGTGCGCTTTCGTGGTGGCAATGGGTGATCCTGGCGGCGGTGCCGCCGGCCATCGTCGCGCTGTATTTCCTCAAGCTGAAGCGCCGGCCGGTCGAGGTGCCCAGCACCTATCTCTGGCACAAGTCGATCGAGGATCTTCACGTCAACACGATCTGGCAACGCCTGCGGAACAACCTGCTCTTGTACCTTCAGTTGGCCGTGGTGGCGCTGGTCATGCTGGCCGTGCTCCAGCCCGGGTGGCGAAGCCACAAGGCGCCGGGCAAGCACGCGATCTTCCTGATCGACAACTCGGCAAGCATGCAAGCCACCGACCTCGAGCCCTCGCGCCTGGCCGAGGCGAAACGCCAGGCCCTCGAGGAGATCGAGCAGATGGCCGCGGGCGACGTGGGCATGGTCATCGCCTTCAGCGACACGGCCGACGTCAAGCAGAGCTTTACCGACAATCTCCGGGATTTGCGGCGCGCGGTCGAGTCGATCCAGCCGACCGGCAGAGCCACGTCGCTCTTCGAGGCCCTCAAGGTCGCGTCCGGACTGGCCAATCCGGGCACGAGCGGCGACATCGACACGTCGATCCCCGCCACGCTTTTCATTTTTTCCGACGGCAGGTTCGAGAAGGTCTCGGGCTTTACCCTGGGCAATCTCGAGCCGGTGTACCGGCCGATCGGCACCGCGGCGCCGGCCAATGTGGGGATCGTGGCGATGAGCGTGCGCCGCCACGAGACCCGGCCCGCCGAATTGCAGGCCTTCGCCCGGCTCCAGAACTTCGGGCCCGACGAGGCGAGCGTCTCGGTCGACCTGGCGTTGGACGGCCGGCAGATCGACTCGAGCCGTTTCACCGTGTCGGCGGGCCAGACGCACGGCGTGGTCTTCAATCTCGGCGCGCTGGAATCGGGGGTACTGCATCTCAAGGCGAGCACGGGCGACCACCTGGCGCTGGACGACGAAGCCTGGATCGCCGTGAACAAGCCCCGCCGCGCCCGCGTGCTCGTGGCCACGCCCGGCAACCCCGATCTCGAGCGGGCCCTGGGCACCGCCCCGGTCCAGGAGATCGCCGACGTCGCGATCGTCCCGCCGGCCTTCCTCGAGGCCGAAGAGTATCGCCGCAAGGCGGGAGCGGGCCAATACGACCTGGTGATCTACGACCGCTGCGTTCCGACGGAATCGCCGCAGGCCAACACGTTCTTCATCGGCCGCCTTCCGCCCGGCGACGCTTGGAAGGCGGAACCGAAACGAAGCCTCCCCCAGATCATCGACGTCGATCCCTCGCATCCGCTGATGGAGTGGCTCGACCTCGGCGACGTGGACGTGGCCGAGGCGACTCCCCTCAGAGCCCCGCCCGGCGGACGCGTGCTGGTCGATTCGAATCGCGGCCCCCTTCTGGCCCTGGCGCCCCGCGAGGGGTTCGAAGACCTCGTCCTGGGGTTCGTCCTTGTCGACCAAAGTGCCGAAGGCGGCAAGGCGTATGGCACCAACTGGATCGTCCGGCGCAGCTTCCCCACGTTCGTGCTCAACCTGTGCAATTACCTCGGTAGAGGTATATCAACCCTCTCGGCCGATACCTTGCGCCCGGGACAGCAAGTTTTCCTCGATTGTTCCACGCCGACAAGAACGCTTCGTGTTCGCACTCCATCGGGCCAAGAGATCGGCCTTGCCGAAGTGCAATCGGGCAAGTACCAGTTCAGCCGCACCAACGAATTGGGGGTCTATGATGTCCGATCGGGTGATGAAGTCATCCAACACTTCGCGGTAAACCTTTTCCAACCGTCGGAAAGCGACCTTCGGGTCGAACCGCGCGTGGAAATTGGCCAGGTCGCGGTGGCAGGGCAAGCTGCGCCAGAAACGACACGGCGCGAGATTTGGAAACTCCTCTTGACTGGTGGACTAGCGGTCTTGCTTCTAGAGTGGTATATCTACACGCGGCGCATTTCGATGTAGTGCCTCTGGTCCCCGCCCCCTAACCGTCAGGCGATTGCGAGAGATTCCCGTATGAAGGGTCCTCAAGTTTCCCGAGGATCGACCCCGCCCGCAGACTCCTGTCGCCGGAAGCGAAAGGCCCTCAATCGATTGATCGAGGAGCCGATTTTCGACAAGGTCGGGTACGAGGAGTACCGCAACAAGGTCCGCAATGTGTACGACGGGGCGCGTGGGGCGATCCTCGCCACGTGCAGCATGTTGTCGCTGCACATGCCGCTGGGCGAGCGGCTGTTCAAGGAGCGGAAATTCGACCTCCGCGGCGCCCGGTCCATTCTCGACGTCGGCAGCGGCGCCGGCCAGATCGCCGGCCACCTGCTGAAGTACGCCGATCCCGAGGCCGAGATCACCTGCTTCGACCTCTCGCACGAGATGCTCCGCCGTGCCCGGCAGCGGCTCAAGAGCGCCCGGCCCCGGTTCGTGGTGGCCGACTTGACCCGGCTGCCGTTTGCCGACGGGGCGTTCGACTGCGTCACCTGCGGCTACGTGCTGGAGCACCTGCCCGATCCGCGCGTCGGCCTGGCCGAGTTGTCGCGGGTCATGACGCGCGGCGCGCGGATGCTCCTGTTGACCACCGAAGAGAACCTGGCCGGCGCCTGGACGAGCCTCATCTGGCGCTGCCGCAGCTACAACCGCCAGGAACTCGCGCGCACCTGCGAGGAGTTGGGGCTGCGCTGGCGCCAGGAATTGTGGTACACCAAGATGCACAAGGTGCTCCGCGCCGGCGGGATCTGCGTCGAGATCGTCAAGCAATAGCCGCGTCCGCGGCTTGTCCTACGCGCCCTTGGGTACGGCCCAGTGCCCTTCGCGGTACTTGCGCCGCAGTAGCGCGCCGGCCTGCGGATCGCCCTCGATCTGCTCGGTCTGGGGATCGAACCGCAGCGTGCGCCCGACCCGGGCCGCAATGTTCGCCAGGTGGACCAGGCCCGCCGCGAGGTGTCCGGCCGTCACGTCGGCGTTGAGTTGCTTCTGGTCGCCGCGGATGCAATCGAGGAAGTTCTGGTGGTGGGCCCCGAGGTCGCACGGGCCGGTCTTCTCGGCCAGGAGCTTGTTCCGTGGGCCGTAGAGTTTCCAGCCGACCGTATGTCCGATGATCAGAAGGCCGTTGGTCCCGTAGAACGCCGCTCCGTTCTCGTAGCCTTCTTGCACATAAGGCGACCAGATCCGCTGCTCGAAGACGAGTTGTTTCTTCTTGCCGGGCTTCCCCTCGATCGGGTATTCGAAGATGGCGTATTGCGTGTCGGGGAACTGCTGATCGTCGTCGAAGAAGTACTTTCCGCCCAGGCAACTGATGGTCGAGGGGTGCGTCTTGACGCCCAAG
>JANLFZ010000045.1:5964-20872 GCA_024653385.1 Thermoguttaceae bacterium
GACGCCGGGCAGCATGTTCGCGCGGTAGGGGACATAAGGGGCCGGCCCGAGCCACAGGTCGTAATCGAGATGGGCGGGTGGCCGGCTGGGCTGGGTCTTGCCGATCGACCCGCGGCGCTGGCTGTTCCACGCCTTGGCCACGAGCACCTCGCCGATCTCGCCCGCGTGGATGCGGCCGATCGCCTCGCGCACGCACGCGGTGCTGCGGCTCTGGGTGCCCACCTGGAGCAGCTTGCCCGAGCGGCGCACCGCCTCGACCATCAGCCGGCCCTCGCGCAGGTTGTGGCAGCACGGCTTCTCGACGTACACGTGCTTGCCCGCGTCCAGGGCCAGGATCGACGCCGGGGCGTGCCAGTGGTCGGGCGTGGCGATGAACACGGCGTCGACGGCCCGGTCGTCGAGCACCTGGCGGAGGTCCTTGACCGCCTTGGGGGCCTTGCCCGACGCCTGCTCGACGTGCTTGGCCGCGCCGGCCAGGCGGTTCTGATCGGCGTCGCACACGTAAGCCACCGTGGTGTCCTTGCGCGCGGCCAGGGTCTGGAGATGGTGCGAACCCATGCCGCCCGTGCCGATTACCCCGACGACGATCGGCCCGCCTCCGGCCGGCCAGGCGGTCCCCGAACGGAACGACCACGCGGCGGCCGCCAGGCCGGAAGCCTTCAAGAATGTTCTGCGATGGGTTGTCATTGCCGGACTCCTTGGACATCCAAGACGCGACCCGGAGAACCGTAACCGTTCATGGGCGGAGGACACGCACGCTTTTCGGCCCCTTGCGGGCCGAACCGCGTGCCTGTCCTGTTCACGCCCACGGTCCCAGGGTACCTTCGCATGGTCCGGGCAGGCAAGGGCACAGGCCGAATCGGCCGTCACGCCGCGGCTTCGGCCGGCTCGCCGAGGATCGCCGCCAGGTCGGCCTCGGGCGTCGTGATCGGGGCGATGCCGAACTTCTCGACGAGCACCTGAAGCACCTTCGGCGTGACAAATGCCGGCAGCACCGGACCCAGCCGGATGTTCTTGATGCCCAGGTAGAGCAGCGTCAAGAGGATCGCCACCGCCTTCTGCTCGTACCACGAGAGTATCAAAGACAACGGCAGATCGTTAACACCGCAGTTGAAAGCGCCCGCCAAAGCGCTGGCAATCTTGATCGCCGAGTAGGCGTCGTTGCACTGGCCCATGTCCAGGAGTCGCGGGATACCGCCGATCTGGCCGAACTCCAGCTTGTTGAAGCGGTACTTGCCGCAGGCCAACGTGAGGATGACGCAGTCGTCGGGCACCTTGCGGGCGAACTCGGTGTAGTAGTCCCGGCCGGCGTGCCGCCCGTCGCACCCGCCCACGAGAAAGAAGTGCCGGATCGCCCCGCTCTTGACGGCCTCGATCACCGGGCCGGCCACGCCCAGCACCGCGTGATGGCCGAAGCCGACCAGCACGGTCTTCTCGGGCTCGTCGTCCGCGAACCCCTCGGCCGCCAGGGCCGCCTCGATCACGGGGGTGAAGTCGCGGTCGCGCCCGATGTGCCGCACGCCCGGCCAGGCCACCAGGCCCGTCGTGAAGATCCGGTCCTGGTAACTCGCCTTGGGCTGCTGGATGCAGTTGGTCGTCATGAGGATCGCACCGGGGAAGGCATCGAACTCCTGGCGTTGGTCCTGCCAGGCCCCGCCGTAGTTGCCCACCAGGTGCTTGTACTTCTTGAGTCCCGGGTAGGCATGGGCCGGGAGCATTTCGCCGTGGGTGTAGATGTTGACCCCCTTGCCCTCGGTTTGCTCGAGCAACTCCTCGAGGTCCTTCAGGTCGTGCCCCGAGACCAGGATCGCCTTCCCCTTGACCGGCGTGACGCGCACCGCGGTGGGCTCGGGATGGCCGTAGGCCCCGGTGTTCGCCGCGTCCAACAGGGCCATCACTTTGAGGTTCAGCTCGCCGACCTTCATGGCCCAGCCGAGCAGCTCGTCGACCGTGGGGTTGTCGCGCGCCAGGAAATCGAGTCCGGCGTGAAACGCGGCGTAGACCTCGGGGTCTTCCTGCCCGAGCACCTGGGCGTGGTCCGCGTACGCGGCGGTGCCCTTGAGCCCGTAGAGCACAAGCTCCTGGAGGCCGGTCAGGTCGTCGCTGTTCTGCTTGCGGCCCGCAATGCCCACGCGCACGCCCTGGCTGACCAGGTCGAGCAGGTCGTCGGCGGGCTGCCACGCGGCGGGCCCGGCGAGTGCTTCCGGCGTCTTGTCGGCGGCGCGGCAGGCGTCCTCGTACAGCCGTTTCGCGCGGTCGCGCACGGTTGCCGCCTCGACGAGCCACCGGCGGAGCCGCTGGGGATCGAAGTCGACGTTGGTCACGGTGCTGAACAGGGCTTCGACGACGAACAGGTCGATCTCGCGGTCGCGCGCCCCCAATAAGGCGGCCCGGTGCGCGTACATCGAGATCCCCTTGGCCGCGTGGACCAGCAGGTCTTGCAGGGCCGCGGTGGTCGGGTCCTTGCCGCAGACCCCCGCCACCGTGCATCCCGTGCCCTTGGCCGTCTCTTCGCACTGATAGCAGAACATGCTCATGGAGGTTCTCCGTGGGGTGGATGGCGTGATGGATTGCCCCGCCGTCACGGGTATCTTAGGGCACGGAGAGACGCGGGCCCTTGACTTGGATCAACCCGGCGGCCTTTTTCTCGCCATTTCCCGCCCGACGGACTGCCCACACGTTCCGGCGGCAAGGCCCTGTTGGCCCCGGCCTAGGCCGGCTCCGGCGCGATGCCCTCCAGGCGGACATACTCGGGCAGCGGGCCGACCAGCGGCTTGAGGTACTCCAGGCAGGCCTCGGTGACGTAACTCCGCTCGGGGTCGAGGTACTCGGGGGGCATGGGCTTGGCCCGCACCGCGACCTCGGCCAGCGGCACCGTGCCGAGCGATGCGCGGTAGGGGTCGCTCGATTGGCGGATGATGCTCACCATGACGCCCGTCTGGCCCTCGGCGGCCAGCTCGGCCGCCCGGTAGCCGCACGCGTAGGCTTCCTCGACATCCAAGGGCACAACGCGGTCGGCGGCGCACATGGGCAACGACTCGGTCACCTGGAACTCGCCGCGCCACCCGAACGCGCTGCGGATCATCGCGTGGAGCACCATGGCGGCGCTGGTGCCTCCCATCGCCCCGAACTCGACGTTGGCGAACTTGTCGGTCACCGTCGAAGCGCTGACGGGCTTGCCGTCGGCGTAGCAGATTCCCTCGCCGCACACCACGCTCACCCAGCCGTAGCGGTCGTACGCGGCCTTGACCTCGGCGAGAAACCGCTGGTGGTCGAAGGGCCGCTCGGGGCAGAGGATCAGGTGCGGGGCGTCGTCGTCGGCCGACCGGGCCAAAGCCGCCGCGGCCGGCAGCCATCCCGCCGACCGGCCCACGGTTTGGAAAACCACGAACTGGTCGACCCGCTGCATGTCGCGGGCGAGCATGCCGGCCTGTTTCACCGAAAGGGCCACGTAGCGGGCCGCGCTGCCGAAGCCCGGCGTGTGATCGGTGCCGAACAGATCGTTATCCACGGTCTTCGGCACGCCCACGCCGATCAATTCGTACCCCTGCGCCTTGCAATAGGCCTCGACGCGGTGGATCGTGTCCATCGTGTCGTTGCCGCCGATGAGAAAGAAGTAGCGGATGTCGTGGCGGCGCAACATGTCGAGGACCCTGGGCAGGTCGGCGTCCTTGAGCTTGTACCGGCAGCTTCCCAAGGCCGAACTGGGCGTGGTGCGCAGCCCCTCGATCGTCTCGGGCTTCTCGCGCCCCAGGTCGATCACGTTGCCCTGGAGAAACCCCTCGATGCCGAACCGCATGCCGAGTACGCGGCGGAACGGCTTGTGCCGCTGGCACCCCTGGAAGATGCCGCACAGGCTCGCGTTGATGACACTGGTGGGACCGCCGCTTTGACCCAAGATGGCGTTGCCTTGACGCATGGACTGCTCCTTCTGGCGTTTCGCGCGGGCTGCCCGCCTGCCCTTTGCTACCACGGATGGTGCGCGAGTATATCAAGCAGTCCGCCGGGCGGCAAGCGCCACCGCCGGCCGCTTGCGAAAGATCGTGGCCGCTTGCGGGGGCGGTCCCGATGTTCGCAGCGAAAAAGCGCGACCATGGGGCTGTCCCCTTCGGGCGTCAGCGCTTCGGCGCCTGGGCCGGGGGCTTGATCAGACGCTCGAGCTGCTTGTTGAGCTGGTCCTCGAGCACATTCTGCGTCGCGTTCTGCATGAACTGTCGCGCGAGCTGATCGAACGCGCGGCGGTCCAAACGCGGCTGCCGGAGCGTCCCCGCAATGGGGATCTGGATGACCTGGTTCTTCAGCGCCGCGCCCAGGGCGGGATTGGCTTGCCAACGCGCGGGGACGGGCATTTCGGCCATCATCGAAAGCGTCTGGTCTTCCACGCCCACCGAGCCGTACGTGCGAATCGTCACCTCGGGAAAGACCAGTTCGAGGTCGCGGTGGTAGATGCGGCCATCGACCATGCGGAAGGGAACGACCGACTGCCGCGTGATTTGCACCTGGTTCGCCCGGCCCAGGAGTTGAGCCAGTTCCTGGATCAGGTGGCCCGGTCCCACGCGCACGTCATGGACGATGAGCCGGCCGGACAGGTCGCCGCGTCCCGGCGCGTCGATGGGAATCCGGCAGCCGTCGAGTTCGATCGAAAAGACGCCCTCGGCCGTGGCGATGCCGGCCAGCACGGGAGCCACGTACTCCAGCCCGTGCGCGCACATCAGGGGGTGGATCCGCACCTGCTGCACGACGCGGCCCGGTTGGAGCGTGAACTCGACCGGGCCCGGCGCGATGTGCAGTCGCGGGGCCAGTTGCACTTGCCCCTCGTTGACCGCCAAGGCCAGCGGCTTGACCTCGAGCACGCCCCGCGCGAAGGTCGCCTGGAGTTCACCCGGCCCGGTCTGGAACCCGTAGATGTCGGCCCAGTTCCAGGCAAACCCCAACAGCGCGGTCGCGCCTTCGCCGGCCAGCGGGCCGCGGTACGCGAAGGGGCTCGAACCGCGCCCGGCAATGCGGATGCCGTCGCCGTAGCGCGCGCGGATCAACTGGGTGATCCGTTCGAAGTCGTAGTCGACCTTGCCCGACAATTGCACATCGGTCGTTCCGCCCGATCGTGCCACCTTGCCCGTGCCCGTGATCCCCAGCGCCCCGGACGTCAGCTCGGCGTGATCGATCTGGAAGGACCGGCTCACGTCGTTGTAGCTGCCGCGCCCGGTCAGGCGGATCTCTTTCTCCTGGAATTTCTGCCCGGCGGGATTCGAGGCGGTGAAGTCGCTCGTGATCGTGTCGAATCGGGCCGTGATGATGCTGCCGACTTGCTGGATCTCGCACGAGCCGGCAAACTGCCCGGCCACGAGCCACGCCGGCCTGGTGCCCGGCGGAGTCCACCACGGCTGAAGTCGATCGAGGGCGGCGTTGCACTTGACCGTGCCCGAAAGCCGCATCGCCCCTTGCGGCGGCATCGCGCACAGGAAGTTCGCCGTGCGCGCGGCCAGCGCGCTCGAGATGAGTTCGGCCTGCTCGAGGTCCAGGCGCCGGGCAGTGCGGTCCCAACGGCCCGCAAGCGTCAGCTCGACCTTGGGGTCCTGGATGTTCCACGACGGCCCTTGAATCACGAGGTTCGCCGCGGTCAGGCGGGTCTGCCGCAAGGCGATCGCGTCTTTGCCCCAGGCGACGGCGGAAAGCAACTCGCACGTGCCGTCGAGCTTCCAGCCGGCCAGATTGAACCACGCGCCCAACCGCGGTTGCCATTGGGCCAATTGGCCGCGGAGGTGGATCTCCAAGGGCCAGGTCGCCGCCTCGAACCCGGCGACCGGCTGCATCAGGCGCGCGCTGGCCTGGTCGGGCCCGGCCTCGATGCGCAGGGCAGCCGTCTCGAGGCGGTTGTTGTTCTTGAAGTCGGCCCGACCCGTCGCCGTGACACTGGCCGAAAGGGCGGTTTCGGTCCAGGCCGGGCGGCCGGGCAGGGCCCACTGGAAGTTGTGGATGCGCAGTTCGCCGGCGGTTTCGAAGTGCTCCTCCTGGAACCGCTCCCAGCTCAACTGGGCGGTTCCCTCGCCGGTCAGCTTCAGCCCGCCCAGGTCGACGAAGCCTGCCGACTGGTCGGCCAGCCGGCTCAGATCGAAGGTCGCGGTGGCGGTCAACAGGTCGCGGGTGCCGGCAGCGCGGAGGCGGAGGAAGTTCGAGTCGCACTGGAGCGTCTCGATGACCGGCCCCTGGGGGCCCTCGTGCGCCGCGACGTTCAAGAGGACCGGCTGCTGCCAGACGAGTTTTCGTCCGCCGCTGGTGGCCGTGAGATTCGAGACTTCCAGCCGGCCTTGCCAGACCATCCCCTCCTGACGGCCTTCGCGCCGCAGGCGTCCGGCGTACTGAAGCTGCAACCGTCCCGAGGTGACCTGGGTGTCCTTCCGGATGCGCAGGGTATGGGGGAGGATCGCGGCAAGTCGGGCCAGATCGAGGTTTCCGGAGACTTCGCACGTCTGGTGCAGCAAGGTCGCCCGGGTGCGATCCGAGACCGCCCCGCGCCAATCGAGCACCCCCGACATCGTGAAACTGCCCACGTCCGACTCGATCGAGAGCCGGTCGCACTGGACCCAACCGTCTTGCCACAGCACCTGACCCGCCGCGTTCAGCCTTGCCAGGGTGGGTCGGTCGGTGCCCAAGGCGGGCAGCGCCAGGCGCAAGTCCTCGCCCGCAAGCTTGCCTTCCACCAGCACCCGGCGATGAAGCGGTTCGTGGTCCCATTTGCACGTCAGCGACGCCGAGACCCGACCCGCCAGTTGCATGCCCGGCACGAAACGCCGCAAAACCGCTTCGAAGATCCCCAGCGGCGCGCCGTCGGTGCGCAACACCAGGGTATCGGGCGCCGCGGCGTCGGGATCGGTCTGGCTGCCCGACCGGGAGCGGTGCACTTGAAGCCCCGCCTCGACCGAACCGCCGCGAAGCTGGTCCGGCACGGCGCCGGAGAACTTGATCTCGATCGGCTTGGCGCGGTCGGCCGGCACGGCGAGCGTCAGTTCCAGACGGTCGACCTGCCAGGATCGCTGCGTGCGCGGCTCTTCGACCGTGAGGGTCCCGTCGGACACCTCCATCGCGACATCGACGTCGCCGGCAGGCCGCTTGGGATCGAGGTACGGAGCGATCAGATCCTCCAAGTTGCTCCCGTCGTCGCGCACCACCAGACGCACTTTCGGTTCGGTGAGCCGAAACCGACCCAGGTGCGACGAGTCGAACAACAGGGCCAACAGGGCCTTGTCGCCGGTGAGCTTGGCGATCTCCATGACGGGTTGGTCCTGCTTGTCGCGCACCTCGACTCCATAGAGCACCACGGGCGAGAACCAACCCAGCGAGGCCGATCGCGCCGTGACCGTCCCTGCCAGATCGGCGGCCGACCGGTCGATCAGAGCGGTCATGATCGGACTGTGCGCGATCATCCAGGGCAAGAGCCAAACGAAGAGCACCGCGCCGATGCCCGCCGCCACCGGCCAGTAACGCCGCCAAGGCCAAGACGATAGCTGCTTCCACGGGTTCTTCGGAGGCGGCTGACGCCGGACGGTCGGCAACTCGCGGGTGTCCTCGTCGCGGAGGCTGTCTTCCGGCGGCTTATGCGACTTGTGCCAACGCAGCAACCGAAAGCGATCCTTCTTCTTCCGCGGGACCTGGTCCTGGTCTTGGTCTTGGTCCTGGTCATCCGCGGCACTCGGTTCCGCCGGCGTCTCGCTCGGCGACCCGGGCGGCTCATCGGAGGGGTAATCCGGGGCAGGACCGACCGGTACATGCTGGGGGGGGGCGGAAAATGGAAACCGCTTCCGTGGACTGGTCGTCGACATGCGTACGCCTCGCCGAAGATTTTGGGGGGTGCGGCATTCTAGTGACAACGGGAAAACGACGCCAGATCAGTTGAGTCGGTTGTTGGGGCCGGGTATCCGCGATATCTTGAGCGGGGAGGCTTTTCGAGACGGGTTGCGCGGTGGAGCGTGCCGATGCCGAAAAGAACCGGTCCCGCGCCCATCCACGTCGGCACCTCGGGCTGGACGTATCCCGATTGGGCCGGCGTGTTCTATCCAACAGACGTCCGCGGCGCCGACCAATTGGCCTTCTACGCCACCCGGTTCGACGCGGTCGAGGTCAATAGCACCTTCTATCGGTTCCCGAACGAGGCGACCATCGCCTCGTGGAACCGCCGATTGCTGGCGAGCTTCCACTTCGTGGTCAAGGGCTCTCGCCGGGTCACGCACTTGGGTCGACCGGGCGAAAACCGCGAGGTGGCCGAGGCGTTCTGCCAACGGGTCGCCGCGTTGCGGACGCTGCGCGCGATTCTGTGGCAGTTTCCGCCAGGGTTCGAAAAGGACCTCAAACAGCTAACGGAGTTCCTCAAATACCTGCCGGAGGACCGCCGCCACGCAGTCGAGTTCCGTCATGCAAGCTGGTGGGACGAGCAAACCGCGGCCCTGTTGACTCGTTCGAAGGTCGCTTTCGTGGCCGTCAGCCATCCCAAGCTGCCCGACGTGGTCTTCCCCACGGCCGACTTGCTGTATGTGCGATTCCACGGCTTGGGCAAGGAGCTTTATCGGTACGATTACTCGGATCGCCAGCTCGACCAGTGGGCCGACCGGTTATGTCCCCACTTGGCCGGCCGCACCCTCTATGCCTTCTTCAACAACACCTACCAAGCGAAAGCCGTCGCGAACGCAACCGCTTTTCGGACGCTCTTGGCGGAGAAGGTACCGCGAAAGGGGTGTGCGGGACCTGAAATGCTGGAGTGATTGGGTGAAGTTTGCCGATAAAGAAAACCGGAAGGAGCAAGTCCCGGTTGACGCTTCCTCCCACGTTCCGTATTCTTATACCTCGTAACTTCCGATCGCTGTTGCACGTCGGACAATGGCAACGAAGGCCCCCAATCCGAATAGGCTGACCCCCCCCACGGCAATTAGCGTTGCGGGACGGGTCGTGATCATTATTCGGAACACGGGGCCGTAAGGGCAACGACCGACGGCAAGTCCGAATCAAGTCAGCCCTGAGGCCCAAGCGGTCTTAGGGCTTTTTTCTTTCGCTTTGCATTCTCCAGGCCAAGACGCATGCGTCGAATCGAGATCTACGATACCACCCTTCGCGATGGGGCTCAGTCCGAGGGGATCAGTTTCTCCCTTCAGGACAAGCTGTTGCTCACCAAGCGACTGGATAGCCACGGGTTCGACTACATCGAGGGGGGGTATCCGGCCTCGAACGACAAAGATGCCGAGTATTTCCAACGCTTGGCCACCGAGGGGCTGTCCACATCGCGGCTCTGCGCGTTTGGAATGACCCGCCGCAAGGGAGGCAAAGCGGAAGAGGACGAAGGTCTGGCGGCACTACTTAAGGCGGGTACATCGGTCGTCACCTTGGTGGGCAAGGCGTCGGCATTCCAGGCCAAGGAGGTCCTCCGCACCTCGCTTGAAGAAAACCTGCGCATGATCGCCGAAAGCGTCGATTTCATCCGCCGCCACGGTCGCCAGGTCATCTTCGATGCCGAGCACTGCTTCGACGGTTGGAAGGCCGATCGCCAGTACACCCTCAAGACCCTACAAGCGGCCGCCGAGGCGGGCGCCAAGATGGTCGTCCTCTGCGACACGAACGGCGGGAGCCTGCCCGAGGAGATCGCCGAAATCACCCGCACCATCGTCGAGCGGGTGCCCGTGCCCGTGGGCATCCATTGCCACAACGACTGCGGATTGGCCGTGGCCAACACGCTGGCGGCGGTCGACGCCGGGGCCACGCAGGTCCAAGGGACCATCAACGGGTTCGGCGAGCGCTGCGGCAACGCCGACCTGATCGCGGTGATTGCCAACCTAGCCCTCAAGAAGAAAGGCTACGAGGTCCTCTCGCCCGAGGCCATCAGCCACCTGACCGAGCTGTCGCGCTACGTGTACGAGATGGTCAACATGAACTTCCCGCCCAGGCAGCCGTTCGTCGGGCGCAGCGCCTTCGCGCACAAAGGCGGGATGCACGTCAGCGGCCTGGCGCGGGTCTCGGCGAGCTACGAGCACATCGACCCCCAACTCGTCGGCAATGAGCGGAGGATTTTGGTCAGCGAGTTGTCGGGCCGGTCGAACATCGTGGCCTTGACCACGAAGCACAACCTCCAGCACGACAAGAAGCTGATGGACAAGATCCTCGCGAAGGTCGTCGCGAAGGAACGCGCCGGCTATCAGTTCGAGGCCGCCGAAGGGTCGTTCGACCTTCTGGTGAAGCAGTGCGCGGGGACGTTCCGTCCCCATTTCG
This sequence comes from Thermoguttaceae bacterium, assembly GCA_024653385.1. GTDB lineage: Bacteria > Planctomycetota > Planctomycetia > Pirellulales > Thermoguttaceae > JANLFZ01. The sequence continues at coordinate 16,216 of JANLFZ010000045.1, forward strand.
AGCGATTGCACTACCGCGTGAACATCGAGAGCAAGTCGGACGGGCGGATCATGACCGAGGCCACGGTGAAACTCCGCATCGGCGACACGATCCGCCACGAGGTCGCCGAGGGCGACGGCCCGGTCAACGCCCTGGACGCCGCCATGCGCAAAGCCCTCAACGGCAGTTTTCCCGCGCTGCGCGACATGCAGTTGGTCGATTACAAGGTGAGGGTGATCAACTCCGAGGCAGGCACGGCGGCGGGCGTGCGGGTGATGATCGAGAGCCGCGACGACCACGACGTCTGGGGCACCGTCGGCGTCAGCGAGAACATCATCGAGGCAAGCTGGATCGCCCTGGTCGATAGCTTCGAGTACAAATTGTGCAAGGAAGAAGAGCGGCAGCCGACCCGGGAAGAGGAAGCGTCGAAGCGACGGGAGGCGCCAGAAGCCGCGGGGGTGTAGGAATGTCGAATGTCGAAAACCAAAGGACGAAGGAAGTCCGAATGTCGAAGCACGAACGGCCGCGCGAAGCCAACACGGAGAGCGCGCATGCTTGACCTGCCCAAACAATACGACCACCAAAGCGCCCAAAAGCGGTGGTACCCCTTTTGGGAATCGCGCGGGTATTTCCACAGCGAGCCCGACCCGGCGAAGCGGCCTTTCACGATTGTCATCCCGCCGCCCAACGTGACCGGCGCGCTGCACCTCGGCCACGCCTTGAACAACACGCTTCAAGACATCCTCATCCGGCAGAAGCGCATGCAGGGGTTCGAGGCCCTGTGGGTGCCGGGAACCGACCACGCGGGGATCGCCACGCAGGCGGTGGTCGAGCGGCGGCTCCTCGAGGAAGAAGGCAAGACGCGGCACGACCTGGGCCGCGAGGGGCTCGTCGGCCGGATTTGGGCCTGGAAGAACCAGTACGAAGCGCGCATTCTCGCGCAGCTCAAGCAGATGGGCTGTAGCTGCGATTGGGCCCGGACCCGCTTCACCCTCGACCCCGTCTGCGCCCGCGCCGTGCGCCACACGTTCTTCCGCCTGTTCCAGCAGCGGCTGATCTACCGCGGCAAGCGCCTGGTGAACTGGGACACCATGCTTCAGACCGCGGTCGCCGACGACGAGGTGTTCCACGAGACCGTGCCCGGCCACTTCTGGTACTTCTACTATCCGGTGATCGATCCCAGGCCCGGCGAGCCCGACCGGGTGATGATCGCCACCACGCGCCCCGAGACCATGCTCGGCGATACGGCGGTGGCGGTCCATCCCGATCCGGCGCGGGCCCTGGAGCGGATCGAGCGCGAACTCGAGAAGAAACTCGCCGAGGCGCCCGAGCGAGAGAAGGCCGATCTGGCCGCGGAACTTGACGAGGTGCGCCGGCGGCGCGTCGAGTTGCTGCCCGAGCTATTGACCCTTCGCGACATGGCCCACGACGGACGCCGTGTGATGCTGCCGCTGGTGGATCGGCCCATTCCGCTGGTGGCCGACGAATGGGCCAAGCCCGAGATGGGCACCGGCTGCGTCAAGATCACCCCGGCCCACGACCCGAACGACTACGAGGTGGGCCTCCGCCAGGGCCTGCCGATGATCAACATCCTCAACCCCGACGGCACGCTCAACGAGTTCGCGGGGCGGTACCGGGGCCAGGCGGTCCTCGAGGCGCGGCAAAACGTGGTCGCCGACCTCGAGAAGCTCGGTCTGGTGGCCAAGATCGAGGACCGCCAGATCGACCTGGCCCACTCCGACCGCTCGAAAACGCCGATCGAGCCGTTGCTGACCGACCAGTGGTTCGTGCGCATGGAACGGCTCAGCCAGATGGCGATGGATGCCGTGACCAGCGGCCGGGTGAAGATCCTCCCCCAGCGCTATACCAAGGGTTATCTCGACTGGCTCAGCGAGAAGCGCGATTGGCCCATCAGCCGGCAACTCTGGTGGGGACACCAGATTCCGATCTGGTACTGCAAGACGGCCACCGAGGACGAGCTGAAGGCCGCCTTCCGGGGACGCTCGGACGTGGTCTGGCAGTGGGACGGCGACCACCGGCAATGGCTCATCTGCGCCGAAGAAGAGGACCTCGCGCCCGACGCCGTGCCGGGACACGAGCTGCGCCGCGAGAACGACGTGCTCGACACCTGGTTCAGCTCGGCCCTGTGGCCCCACTCGACGCTCGGCTGGCCCGACGCGACCCCGGAACTCGGCTACTACTACCCCACCAGCGTGCTGGTGACCAGCCGCGACATCATCACGCTGTGGGTGGCGCGCATGGTCCTGACGGGGCTGTTCAACTGCGGCGACGTGCCGTTCCGCGAGGTCTTCATCCACCCGAAAATCCTCGATGCGTACGGCGAGACGATGTCGAAGTCGAAGGGCAACGGCGTGGACCCGCTCGACGTCATCGAGAAATTCGGGGCCGATTCGCTGCGGTTCGGGCTGGCGTACCTGACGACCGAGACCCAAGACATCCGCATGCCCGTGGCCTTCGAGTGCCCCCACTGCCAGGCCCTGATCGAGCAGACCAAGGAGAACCGCACCCGTCCGCGGATCCGGTGCGTCCACTGCCAGAAGGACTTTTCGACCCAGTGGGCGCAGAAGCAGGCCGACCGCGCCCTTCCCCGCGCCGCCGTGGTCAGCGAGCGATTCGAAAGCGCGCGCAACTTCTGCAACAAGCTTTGGAACGCCGCGCGATTCACATTGATGAACCTCGAAGGCTACACGCCCGGCGCGGTGGCCGAAGAGGAACTCCGGGTCGAGGACCGCTGGGTGCTCAGCCGGCTGGCCACGGTGACCGGGCAGGTGACCGAGGCCCTGGCGGCGTACCAGTACGCCGATGCGGCCCGGACGCTCTACGGTTTCGCGTGGGACGAGTTCTGCAGCTTCTACGTCGAGATGGTCAAAGGGCGCCTCCAGGATCCCGCGGCCCGCCCGGTGGCGCAGCGCCTGCTGGCCCATGTCTTGGATACGCTCTTGCGCCTGTTGCACCCGATGATTCCGTTTCTGACCGAAGAGGTCTGGCAGTTGCTCGGCCAGGCGGCGCCCGAGCGGGGCATCGACGCGGCCCGCCCGGCGGCGGCAAGCATCATGATCGCCCCGTGGCCCGAGGCCGACCCGGCCCGGCGCGATCCCGAAATCGAGGAGCGGTTTGCGCGGTTTCAAGAGGTGCTTCGGGCAGTGCGCGAGATCCGCAGCCGGCAGAACGTGCCGCCCAGACAAAGCATCGAGTTCGCCGCGCGCTGCGACGCGGCGACGCGGGCGCTGCTGGTGCCGATGGAGCCTTACTTCGCCTCGATGGCCGGGGCCCGGCCGACCGCCTGGGGCCCCGAGGTCGAGGCCCCTGCGATCAGCGCCAATGCAACGTTGCCGGGAATCGAGATCTTCGTGGATCTGGCCGGCCTGATCGACCTCGATGCCGAGATCGCCCGAAAGAAGGACGAGTTGGCCAGGCTCGACGCGCGCATCGCCACGCAGCGCAAGAAGCTGGCCAACGAGAACTTCGTGCAGCGTGCCCCGGCCGCGGTCGTCCAGAAAGAGCGCGACACGCTTCGCGATCTCGAGGGGCAGCGCGACGCCACGGCCGCCGTCCTCGACCGCCTCGCCTCCCTGCCGCAAGGCAAACGATCGTAGGGATCGGCAGCGGGGCGCCGGTCACGGGTTTCCCGTGCTGGCCCCGGGCGGCGGGTACCCCTTCGACGCATCGTCGAGCACCAGTACCCAGTCGTTGTCGCGGCCGGGCGTGCCGGGCGGGTCGAAGCTCGTGGGCTTCTTCGCCTCGAACTGGCCGATCGCCGCGGCCTTGCCCGTCCGCGGATCGAACCACCACGCCTTGAGCTTCGGCCCGGCGAGCTTCGCGAGGTCCACGGCAACGGGCTTTCCCGTCGGCAGGTAGAGCATCGCATAGCTGCGATCGCCGGCCCGGGTGGCGCGCACGTGGTCGGGACCCTGGCCGGGGTCACCGGCGATCAGCGACTGGTCGGGCACGCGCCCGAGGAACGGCCGCGAAAGCAGCAAGTTTCGCACATGAAGCATGTGGAAGGCCAACCACCCATCGCGGTGAAACCACGCGGACGACGAACGCCCGCCCTGCGGATGATAGGTCATGAGGTGCCGCCCGCCGTCGCCCTCGGCCAGTCCCTTGGCCATCGCCCGCCACACCGCCTCCTTGCCGTCGGCCACGCGATCGCCGCCGAGGATCCAGATCAGGTTCGGGGCGTCCTTATACCGCCTGCCGAGGAAACGGCCGTACGCCTCGGCATTGGCGGGCGTGAAGATCTCGGGCCCGATGCCCCACGCCTTGGTCACCTTGTCGCCCCAGGTGGGCAACATGCCGAGGTAGAGCCCCTTCTTTTCGGCGGCCTGGACGATGAAATCGACGTGGTCCCAGCAGTCGTTGGCCGGTCCCTCGCACGTCGGGCCTCGCCGGGTCCTTGTCGATCAAGGGGCGATGGCCATAGGGATTGGGCTCCGAAAGCCCGTCGTACTCGGCCAGGCAAACCGCCTGGATCACGGTGAACCCCTTGGCGCGGCGGTTGTCGAGGTAGCGCTGGGCCTCCTCGCGACGGAGGCGGTGGAAGAGTTCCCAGGCCGTGTCGCCCAGATAGAGAAACGGCGTCCCGTCGGCGTGAACCACAAATCGGCCGTCGGCGGAGATCTTCAGGTCGCCGTGCGAGAAGTCCCACGAGGGCCCT
>JANLFZ010000469.1 GCA_024653385.1 Thermoguttaceae bacterium
CGGAGTTGCCAGCAGACTATCTCTCTCGGGAGATCGCCAAGGCCATCGAGGAGGCCGTGGCGAAGCTCCCCTTGCCGCCAGGCCCAGAGGGCGACCCTGCAAGGGAGTCGATACAGGGCATTCTGAAGGATTGCGTCGACCGGTTCTTGAAGCTCCAGGACGGCAACCACCGCTGGCTAGAAGCGTATCGACGCGAGCCGCGCCTCGACGAGTTGCGACGCGAGCTGCAAACTCAGGCCGGCCCCAAACTCATTGGCTTGGCTTTGGCACATCGCAGCAACCTGGGGAGATCCAATTCGGATAGCAGACCTGGCCGAGGCAAGGCTTTCCGGCCCCAAGGGGGGCTTTCCCATGAGGAAGTTCAGCGCGCGATATCGGCCGGCCTGCGCGGCCTCCATCACCGCATTGTCGAGGTGGTCAAGCGCAGCGCCACCGCCCGCGGGGAGGATTTTCTCTTGGTCGACGGTTCGCCGGAGGAACGTCGTTCGTTCGCCCAGCAATACCTCTGCGGGCTGAAGCTTCCGGAGGCGATACGTGCCTTGCTGCCGAGCCCCTATGCCCCTCTGCCCGAGATTTTTGAAGACTGTCTGGGCAACGGAGTAGTCCGGGCCATCAAGGAGTCGGGAGTGTGCGAACTCGTGGCTGGTGTCTACCAGGGCGTAGTATTGAGCCGAGATGAGGACGCCATCGCCGAACTCGATACGCTTGTGCTCTTTCGCAACGGCCAGTTGGCCGTGGTGGAGGCCAAGACCCATTACGAAAACGCGGCCCACAAGCAAATCCAGGGCAGCATCAAGCAGTTCCGGGACTGCGGCGGGGTGTATGGCAGCTATTGGCTTGTTTTCCCTTTGCTCCAAGAGGAAATCGGCGCATTGGCCAGCGGCGACCCTTCGCTGGTCGCCCGGTGGCGCGAGGCCGGCATTGAAGACACCGAAAAGTGGGTCCGGTACGCCAGGCACGGCTCTTCGGGACGAGATGCGAAGATGGTGGGCCTCGACCAACTCGGGGCAGAGATCCGTTCGCTCGTGCGGCGATGGCGCCGGCAGCCCGTCCAGGAGCCGCCGGATCCCCCGACACTCGTCGTCCATCCGTATGTCGATCTGGACGCCTGTGCCTGCGTGGCCCTGGCCGGCGCCGACCCGCAGCAAGTCCGGTTTCTCGCCGCCAATGCCACCACGCTTCCCGAGGACTTCGCCCACGCGCGGGTTCTGGATCACGACTCGGGCGTTAAGGGCCATCGCGAGCGGGATGGCACGGTGCATGCCGCCGCGTTGTCCATGCCGGAGGCCGCCGAATTGCTCCGGAGCGATCTTATGGCCGAAATCGACGAACAGGATCGCTTCGGCCGGGTGGAACGCCCCCGCTTCAGCCTCGGGACCATCCTTGCCGGACTCCGCCAAGAGTTCCTCGCCGCCGGCCTCGAAGGCGAACCGCTGGACCAGGCCATTCTGGGCGCCATGGTCCCCGTGCTCCGCGGCCTGATCCGGCTGGAACGCCAGCGGGAGCGGATTGAAAGCACCGTGGAGACCTCGCCCGTAGTCGAGGTCGGGCCGTGGCGCTTCGCCGTACGCGACCATTCGCCGAACTCCTTCCAGTCGCCAAGCGCTCCCGTGACAGGAGAGTGCGTGGGCATGGTATACCACGAGGGATTCAATCTGGGCGTGTACCGTTACCCGGGCCAGCCGGAGCCCGACCTCCACTGCCTGGCGCCCCACGTGCCCGGCTGGTTCAGCCATCCCGGAGGATTCTTGACGTGCTGGGGAAGCCGCAAGGCCCCGGCCACCAGTCCGCCTCCCGGGGGGACGCCCCAAACCGTCGAGGAACTTATCGATCTGATGCGCAACGTCCTTGTCTAGGAGCCTTCTTGTGCCCCATCCCCGGCAATTCGTGCTTATGGCCACGCTCGGCCGTACCGACATCCAAGTGATTCTTCCCCTCGGCGGCCGGCCGCATCGTGTATCCGTGGCCACTTCTTGCACCCGGGCCTTCCAGGAGGCATGTTTCCAAAACCATTTTCCCTGGAAAGTGCACCCAGTAGGAGACCCGACGCTGGCCATCCCCGAGGATCGCACGATCTACGTCCACTTCGATCCCCAGGCGCGCACGCTTTCTTCCAGCTCGGTACCTGGGGAGCCCGTCGGCCCGTACGACTGCCGGGGCGGAGTCACCCTCTGCGCCCCCATTCTTTCTGGGACGCTGGTGGCCATTCAGCGTCTCCAGCAACAAGGACGATTGAAGGAGGCTCTGTACGTCTTGCTTTTCAGCACGCGACGGGAGCCCCCCGAGCCCAGCGAGCCCTCCTTTGCAGCGCCCATTCTCAAAACCGCGTTGGCCGAGGCTTTCGACCTTTCGGAAGAACAAGTAAGCGAGTGTGTCTTCCTGGAACGAGGCGACGTGTACCAACAGGATACCTGGGGCGAACGGCACTTGGCTTGTGATGCAGCCCGCCGTATCGATTCCGCCGTACAGCAACTCCAAATGCGGTACGGCAACGACCCTCCGCTGGCGGTCATCGCCGACGTGGGAGGCATTCCCGAGACCAAGTCGGTCCTCGTTGAGTCGGCGCATTATCGTTTCGGAGAGGTGCTCCTCTTGCGGGGTACGCAGCCGACGTCCTGGGGGCCAGCCAGCGGGGCCGGCAGGTTGATTTCCCCGGCCGAGTCGCTGCAAGCCCGCCGCCAAGTGCGGATCTTGCTCAACATGGGGGCTTTCGACGCGGCCGCACGCCTGGCCAACACCTTTGTCACCGTGGAGCAACGCCGCGCGGAACCCTGGCGGGTCTGGCTGGCGGCCGTAGCCGCGAGCTTCCATGGCGAGAACCCACAAGCAGAGTTGCTGTTCGCCGCTGAATACACCAGCGAAATACGAAGAGAACTTCGCCGCGTCCTTGCAGATGGCCCTCCGCTGCTGGCCGCCTTCCGAGTGGAAGCTGCCCTTCGGGGGGAAGCCTGGACCGACGCCCTCCGCGCCACGTTTACCTTCTTGGATGCCTCTTCGCTGTCCCTCATCAATCGATATCTGAGTCTCCACCCGGATCGCCCCTGCGTGGACCTTCGCACGAGTCTGCTCCGAGTGGATCGCTTGTCCGAGCCAACGCGTCACGCCCTCGGTCTCTCAGACCGCCCCCCTAAGGTTTACCTTTCCGCAGAGCTGTTGGGACGCCTTCTCCCTCGACTTCCTCCAGGACCCCGAGGCGCGATCGCAGCCCTAAAAAGCAGCCTCCGACAGGTGCGCCACTTTCGCAACGTGGCCACGCATAGCTGGCTCACAGGAGAACAGTGCAAAACCGTTCGCGAAGCATTGGAAAACGTGGGGCTTTGGAACGCTTTTTCGCCCCCGCATTTCCTCGACGCCCGCTGGGTCATCGACGTCCTTGGTCACCTAGGCATCGAGCAGCCCGATGTCTCCTACCAGAACCTGATCCACGCGATCCTTAACGATATGGACGCCTATTCCCTGCTTTCGGCTTGACATCATGCTCCGCTACTGCATCCTTCAGGTGACCCTTGAGCTGACCCACGGCGGAACTCTGCTCCCCTGGCTCGGCCCGGCCCTCCGCGGGTTGCTGATGCTTCCCCTGAAGGAACGGTCTTGCCGCTGGTCTCCCGAAACCCGAGCCACTCGCTGGGTGCATTGCCGAAGATGTCCCCATATGGCTGGCTGTCCGTACGGAGAACTCTTCGAGCCGGACGCTCCACCCTCGGCCGTCCGCTTGGGCTCCCAGAACACGCCTCTCCAATTCTCCGGGCAAGACGACGCCGGTCGCGCTGTGGTGCTGGACCCTTACTACCCTTTACCCCAACGCGCTTCTCCAGGGCTTTGCGTCCCGGTTCGGATTACCTTGTTAGGTCAGGCCGCAAGGCATGGTGACGCCATTCTTGGCACCCTCCGCGAGGTCGGCCAAACCCTCTTGCGACGATCTGTTCACGGGGCCCCGCTCCGGACAGGTTACCCCCCCCAGCGCCGACTCAGTCCCATCCCTGCCCGCCGCGTCGCCTCCGAGCATCCCGCCCGAGGCAAAAGCCACCCCCTCCCGGCCCAGCATCCGTCGCGGCCTCGGCCCCGCCCATATCGGCTTTCGGGTTCACGAGGACGCCCGGGTTTGCGGTCAACTCGCTGCGGCCGATCTGCCGTTCGCGCCCGAGACGGTTGCGGGCGTCGTGCCGCGCCTGGGGGTGGGCCTGCTCTCCCCGTTGTTCATAACATGCAGGGATGTCATGAGCCGTTCACACGCCCTACAGGCATGCCAGACTGCTCAATCGCTATATCTTGCCTTCATAGTAGACCCAACGATTGGAAACGCGGAACTGGAGGAACGTGAAGAACATGATGATGGCAAACAACATCCACGCTAACGATGCGGCGTAGCCCATCTTGAAGAACCGGAACGCATTCAGGTATATGTAGAGCACCATGAACAGAGTCGAATTCTGCGGCCCGCCTCCGGTCATGACAAAGGCCGCAGTAAAGACTTGGAAGCTGCCGATGATGCCGATGACCAGGTTGAAGAACAGGACCGGCGAGAGAATCGGTATGCTGACGGACCAGAAGCGCTGCCAGGCGGTTGCGCCATCGATCTCCGCCGCCTCCAGCAGCTCCACTGGCACGCTCTGCAGCCCCGCCAGGAAGATAACCATCTGCGGACCGATACCCCACAGGCTCATGAAGATAAAAGCCGGCTTGGCCACATTGGGATCGAAAAACCACTTGACCGGGTGCATTCCAACCGTCCGGAGGATGTTGTTCAGCACGCCATAATCCGAGTTGAAGATCTGCGTCCAGACCACGGCACTGGCGACTGCCGGAGTGATCGCTGGCAGGTAGAAGATCGTGCGGTAGATGAAGATGCCTTTTAGCTTCTGATCCAACAGCATCGCAATGCTCAAGGCGATGACTTGGCGGAGCGGCACAGAAACGAGCACATAGTAGAATGTGTTGAGCAGGCTAATCCCAATACGAGGATCCTCGAAAAACATCTTGCGGTAGTTAGC
>JANLFZ010000470.1:0-4690 GCA_024653385.1 Thermoguttaceae bacterium
CACCAGCGGCTCGTTCCGGTACGCGCAGAAGTTGCGAACCTGGAGCAAGAGGTCGCGGGGATGGCAGAAGCGAAACGGCCGGCCCACCCGCTTGTAGTGCCGATCGATCAGATAGTCGACCGGTTCTTGGCGGTACTCGAACCCTAGCTTCGGCGCCATCAGTTCGAAGAGCCTGCGGAACTCGGCCTCGTTGGGATCGAGGACCTCGATCTTGTAGGGAATTCGCCGGAGGAAGGCCTCGTCGACCAGTTGCTGGGGCTCGAGGTTCGTCGAGAACACGAGCAGTTGGTCGAACGGGACCTGGATCTTCTTCCCGTTGGGCAAATTGAGGAAGTCGTAGTGTTTTTCGAGCGGAACGATCCAGCGGTTCAACAGTTCGTCGATCCGCATGCGCTGCCGGCCGAAGTCGTCGATCACCAGGGTGCCGCAGTTGCTCTTGAGTTGGAGCGGGGCCTCGCAGATGCCTGTCGAGACGTTGACGGCCACCTCGAGCGACGCCATCGTCAACTCGCCGGCGGCGATGATCGTGGGCCGGCGGATGCGGACCCAGCGCTTATCGATGCGGCGCTGGTCGATCAATCCGGGCGTGGCCTCGATCGGCGCCTCCTCATGATTGACCGGATCGAACAGGCGGATGATCTCGCCATCGATGCCGATGGCTCGGGGGATCCAGATGTACTGGCCAAAGGCCGCGGTCACGCGCTCGGCGATGCTGGTCTTGCCGTTGCCGGGCGCCCCATAGAGAAACAGGCCCCGGCCCGAATTGACGGCCGGCCCCAGCCGATCGAGCATCTTGGGGCTCAAGAGAAGATCGCCAAACGCCTGCCGAAGCGCCTCGGCGGTCGGGTGTTGCTTGGTAAGCGACTGGGCAGCCACTGCCGCCACGTAATCGGCCAGCGCCACCGGGGCCGCGCCGAAGTACGAGCAATGCTGGGCCAGGCGCCGGGCCCGCTCGCGCCCCAGCTCGGTCAGCTCGTACTGGAAGTCGTTCATCGGGGCCGCGGCGCGGTGGACGACCAACTGGTCGTTCTTCATCTGCCGCAACAGCGTGTCGACCAGCACGAAGGGAAGCTTGATCTGCTCGGCGATCTCGCGGCCCGAGGCATCGCCGCGGGCCAAGAGGTATTTCAGCGCCAAGGCTTCGACTTCACTGTCCGACAGGCCCGCCTGCTGGAAGGACTCCGGCTCGATGGGCAAGAACGTGTTCGGATCGGCGAAATCGCTCGGCGGCGTGCCTGCGCCCGGCCCGCCCGACTCGCGGGGGGGCTCGGCCAGACGATTGATCCGGCTCAAGAGGGCTTCGAGCTTGTCGTCTTTTTTCTTTTCGATGCCCTGGTCGTGGTCAGGCTCCGTGGCCGCCAGCAAGGACCACGGATCGCTGCCTCCCTCGGGGCTCGGTTTGCCAGCCAGTCGTGCCAGCAGATTGTCCTCGGCGGAAACGCTCATCGCTCCACACTATGGGGTTAGAGAACGCATGGTCTTCCTCGGCAACTCTACCTTTCCGGATGCAAGGGTCAAACCCTTTTCCCCCTCCCCGGCGGACCCTATAATCCAGGTTCTCGGTCATCCACCAGGAGCCTTTCGTGCCAGACCGTTCGAGCATCGTCAGGCAGCCCCTGCGCATCGGGGCGGTGCGTTATCTCAACGCGTGGCCCCTCGTGTTTCGCCTGGCCGAACACCTCCCCGAGGCCGAAATCCATCACGATCTGCCCAGCCGTCTGGCGGACGGACTTCGCGCGGGCCGACTCGATGTGGCGATGATCCCCTCGGTCGAGTGTTTCCGCATTCCCGGAGCGACCATCATTTCCGACGCCTGTATCGCCACGTCGGGGCCCGTGCGCAGCGTGATGCTTTACGGCCGCGTGCCGGTCGAGCGGATTCGGACCCTCGCCTTGGACGAAGGGTCGCGCACCAGCGCCGCGCTGGCGCGCATCCTCCTCATCGAGCGTTTCGGCATCCGCCCGCGCATCGAGCAATTGCCGATCGGCGCATCGTGGCAGGATACCCAAGCCGACGCGGTGATGCTCGTCGGCGACCGGGGACTACTACCCCCGGACGGCGACATCCAGTTCGTCTGGGACCTCGGCGAACAGTGGCACCAGTGGACCGGGCTTCCGTTCGTGTTCGCCATGTGGGTCGGCCGGCCCGGCGTCTCTTGGGATGCCTTGGAGACACCGCTTTCCGCCGCGCGAGACGCGGGGGTACAGTGTTTTTCGCAGATTGCGCGCGAGGCTTCCGCAGCGATCGGTGTGCCGGAACCCATATGCCTGGCGTATCTGCGCGATCACCTGGTCTATCGGCTTGGGCCGCGCGAGCGGGAGGGTTTGCACCGGTTTCATGAACTGGCCGTGACCCACGGACTCGCGCCAGCGGGAGTAGAACTTGTCTTCGTTGGCCGCGATTCTTGAGCAAGCGGTAGCCGGACGCCGCCTAACTCCCGCCGAGGGACTCCAGTTGCTCGAGTCCTGCGACCTGGCCGCGCTCGGTCAAGCCGCGGATGCGGTGACCCGGAGAATCCATCCGGAACCGTGGCGCACCTACCATATCGACCGGAACATCAACTACACCAACGTCTGCGTTGGGGGATGCCGGTTCTGCGCGTTTTCGTGCCGCTTGGGCGATCCGCGGGCCTATGTCATCCGTCGCGAGGACCTTTACCAGAAGATCGAAGAAATGCTCGCCTTGGGAGGCGACCAGATCCTGCTTCAGGGCGGAATGCATCCGGAACTCCCGCTTACATGGTACGAAGATCTGCTCCGCGACATACGCCAGCGATTCCCGCGGGTGAACATCCACGGGTTCAGCCCACCCGAAGTCCATCACCTGAGCCAACTTTCCGGCCTTCCCGTCCGGACCGTGCTCGAGCGATTGCGCGACGCGGGACTGGGGAGCCTTCCAGGGGGCGGGGCCGAAATCCTCGTCGATCGCGTGCGCCGCGCCCTGAGCCCGTGCAAAGTCTCCGCCGACGGGTGGATCGAGGTCTGCCGGCAATGGCACCGCCTGGGGGGGCGGGGTTCGGCCACGATGATGTTCGGTCACGTGGAAACCCTGGCCGACCGCATCACGCATCTGGAACGTTTGCGACAGCTTCAAGACGAAACCGGGGGCTTCACCGCGTTCATCGCCTGGACGTTCCAGCCCGGCAACACCGCCCTGTCCGCGCTGCGCAAGCTGGGTGCTTTCGGCTACTTGAAAACCCTGGCCGTCAGCCGCCTTTACCTCGACAACTTCGCCAATCTCCAGGCGAGTTGGGTGACGCAGGGTCTCGAGGTGGGACAACTCGCCCTTCGGTTCGGGGCAAACGACCTCGGTAGCTTGATGATCGAAGAGAACGTCGTGGCCGCGGCCGGCACCTCGTTCCGAACCACCGAGGAAGCAATGTGCCGGACCATTCGCGAGGCTGGCTATGCCCCCCGACGGAGGAATGTCTTCTACGAACTTCTCGACAAACCCGAGGTCACCGCGTGAGACAAGGTAAGCTTACAAAGCCGTTGGGAGCCCCGGAATGATCCACGTCCGCGGACTGACCAAGCACTACTCGGACCTGCGCCGCGGGAAGTTCGTTGCCGTCGCGGGCATCAGCTTTGACGCCGGCGCCGGGCAAATCTTCGCGCTGTTGGGGCCCAACGGGGCGGGCAAGACCACCACGTTGCGGATCCTTAGCACGGTCCTTCGGCCGACGGCCGGCACCGTGCGGATCAACGGGTACGACGTCGTGTCGCAGCCCGCCGAGGTCCGCCGGCAGATCGGCTTCATGTCGGCCAACACGGCGGTCTACGATCGGATGACGGCCTGGGAGATGGTCGAGTACTTCGGCCGGCTCCACGGCATCGCGCCCCAGCGCCTCGCGGAACGCATGGAGGCACTCTTCGACCGGCTCAAGATGAACGACTTCCGCGACGTGCTGGGAGCCAAGATGTCCACCGGGATGAAACAGAAGGTCTCGATCGCCCGGGCCATTGTCCACGATCCGCCCGTGGTCATCCTCGACGAGGCCACCGTGGGCCTCGACGTGCTGGCGGCTCGCGCCCTGTTGCGAAGCGTGGCCGAGCTGCGCGAGCAGGGCAAGTGCGTCGTGTACTCGACGCACATCATGCGCGAGGTCGAGAAGCTGTGCGATCAGGTGGCGATCATCCATCGCGGCCGCATCCTCGCGCAGGGGACGCTCGAGGAGCTTCGCCAGCAGTACCACGAGCAGGACTTCGAGGAGCTGTTCTTCGAGCTGATTTCCGCGCACGAATGCGACGAGGCCGACCTGGCGGCGCTGCGATGAACTGGACCAACGTCAAGCTGATCCTCGCCCGCGAAGTTCGCGACCAGCTCCGCGACTGGCGCACGATGTTCATGATCGTCGTGATGCCCATCCTCCTCTACCCCCTGATGATGAGCGTCACCAAGATCAGCCAGCTCGTCCAGGAGACACCCGCCCGCGTGCTGGTGATCGGGGCCAGGAATTTGCCCGAGGACCCCCCGCTGGTCGACAACAACCGGTTCGCGCCGGGATTGTTTCCGACGGGAGAGAAGTCGCGGCTGTTGGAGATCGTGTTCGAGGGCGACGAGCCGTCGGCGCCCGGCGAGGCGCCTCGGGACTTGCGCGCCCGGGCGCGTTCGGCCGTCCAGGAAGGAACCTACGAGGTGGCGCTATATATCCCGGCGGACTTCGCCGACCGGCTCGACGCGTTCCAGGAGG
>JANLFZ010000470.1:4700-4956 GCA_024653385.1 Thermoguttaceae bacterium
GGCGAAGCCGACCAGCGTGCGGGGGTTGTCGGTCTCGAAGCGCGCCAGGAAGGCCTCCCGCTCGCGCTCCCCCATGCCCGGCGCCTGGACGACCGGCCCGCCAAGAACGTGCCCGCCGGCGCGCTGGCGGTCCCCAAACCCGAGGTCTTCTACAGCACGGCCGAGAAGAAGTCGCAGACGGCGTTCGCCCTGTTGTCGGCGGTGCTGAGCCGGTGGACCGACCAGATCGGGCGGCTCAGCCTCGCGGCGGCGGGAG
>JANLFZ010000471.1 GCA_024653385.1 Thermoguttaceae bacterium
TGTCGCTGGGCAGAGGACTCGCTGACAGGCACCGGAGGGCGCTCGTCGGGGAAGCTATTCCGGAAGGACCCCGGACACTCCGGGGCGATCTCTTCCAGTCTAGGCTAACCCGCGCGTGCCGACCAGACAGCAACCGAGATTTCCGCCCGCCAAGGGAATTCAACCCCGCGGGATGCCGTGGGTTTCTCCGGCAACCTTGGAGGGTGCCTTTTGCGCTAACCGTTCTCGGGGGCTATCCCAGTTTTCGCGGCGAAGGAGCGCGAAAATGGGACTGTCTCCTTCATGCGTGAAGGAACGCACGCGACGCGCTGGCAGGGGTACGCCGGCCCGTATAGAATGGTGGCCAGCCAAGTAGCGCGGTTCTGACCCTGTGGTCCTCTTGGGAAAGCGAGGTGCCGTATGCGGCGTTCCTCTCGGGCGGTGATTTGCTGGATGCTCGTCGGAGCCATGATCCATGCCCCCCTATTGGGCTCCGTGAATGCGCCGTGGTTGGGGTCTCTCGGGTCGACCGCCGCCGCGGCCGAGCGGCAGGGTGGTCAAAATGCACGTCCGGCGGCCCCCCGCGCGGTCAAGACCGCCCCGGCGCCCGTGGCGAAGCTCGACCTGGGCTTTGTCACCCCGGACGCGGTGGTGGCCGTGGTGGCGCACCCCCGCCGCGTGCTGACCGCCCCCGAATCGGAGATGTTGCCCACCGAGGTCATCACCGCGGCGGGCAAGAAAGAGGCCGGCTTCGACCCGCTGCAACTCGAGCAGGCGATGATCGTGATCGAGCCACCCGGGACCGACGAGCCGCAGGTCGGCTTGGTGTTGCGATTCGCCGTTCCCGTCGACGAGAAGGGGCTTCTGCCGGCCCTGAAGCAGAACACGGTCAAGGACGAGTTTGAGGGCAAGAGCTACTACCGCGCCAAGGACGCGAGGGACGCCAGCATCTTCTTGCCCGACAACCGCACCGTGCTCGTAGGCCACGACGCTTTGGTGCGCAAGATGGTCAAGAACCGCGCCGCGCCGAAGGCGGGAAAGGTCGGCCGCCTCCTGGGCGCCATCGGCGGGAACCCCGACCTGGCCGCCGTGGTCGACGTCGAGCCGCTGCGAGGGTTGATCGCGGCCCCGTTGGCGATGGCCCCGGTGCCCCCACCGTTCGAGAGCGTCAAGAAGATCCCGGATCTGGTCTCTTCGGTCGAGGCCAAGGTGCATCTGGTGGGCGACGGGGGGATGTCGCTCGTGGTGCGGGCCAACGACGAGGCGGCCGCCCAGGAACTCGAGAAGATCGTCGACGGGCTGATGCGCACGGCCCTGCAAATGGCCGAAGCCGAGATCGGCCGCAAGGGCGCAAGCGACGATCCCGTCGAGCAAGCGGCCGCCCAATACGCGAAACGGATGCTGGACCGCTTCGCCCGGCTCCTCCGGCCGAAACGAACCGGCGACACGTTGACCCTCGCGTTCCAGGGCGGCGAGCAGACCCAGATCGCGACCATCGGGGTGCTGGTGGCGCTTTTGTTGCCGGCGGTCCAGGCCGCCCGCGAAGCCGCCCGGCGTGCCCAGTCGGTCAACAACCTCAAGCAACTCGCCTTGGCGATGCACAACTACCACGCCACACACAACCGGTTCCCGGCCCGGGCGAACTTCGACGCGCGGGGCAAGCCGCTCTTGAGCTGGCGCGTGCATCTCTTGCCCTTTCTCGACGAGGAGAACCTCTACAAGCAGTTCCACCTCGACGAGCCCTGGGACAGCGAGCACAACCGAAAGCTCATCCCCTTGATGCCCCAAGTCTACCAGAACCCCAGCGCCCCAGCGCAGCCGGGCAAGGCCCATTACGTCGGCCTGGTGGGCAAGGGAACGCTCTTCGAGGGCGACAAGGCCCGGCGGATCGCCGAAATCCGCGACGGAACGTCGAACACGCTGATGTTCGTCGAGGTCGATCCCGACCGGGCGGTCGTGTGGACCAAGCCCGAGGACATCGAGTTCAACCCCCAGCGCCCGCTCGAGGGGCTGGGCAAGGCCCATCCCGGTGGCTTCAACGCCGCGTTGTGCGACGGCTCGGTGCGGTTCATCTCCGAGACCATCGACCGCCAGGTGTTCGTCCGCCTGGCCGAGATCGCCGATGGGCAGCCGATTCCGTTGGATTGGTAGTCGTTTTCGGCAACCGCGACTCGATTCAGTCCTTGCCGGGGACCACCTTGCACGCCGTATCGCGGGCGAAGGGTGGGATCGCAAGCCGCACGATCCCGCGGTCCGCTGCCGCACGGGCCGTCCCGGTGCGGTTCCCGGTGTAGGTGTCCCACCACTCGACGCGGTAGGCGCCCGGGGCCAGACCCCGGATTTCTAGCGAGGCCCCGGCGATCGGCGCGGGCGTTTTCTTCTCGACCACGAGGTTCCACCAGCAGGCCCGCGGGTTGAAGAGCCACAGGTACGCGCACGCATCGCCCGCCAGGCCGACCACGCGCACGTCTTGGGTGGCCGTGGCCTGGGCCTCGCGCAGGGCCGCCGTGGTCCAGGGGACATCGGCCAGGAAGGCGGAAAGCGGCCGGTAATGGCGGTAGGCGTCCATCGTATCGAGCAACTCCCACCACCAGAAAGCCGCCGTGCCTGCCGATCCCGAAAGCGCCGAGGCCCAGATCGCGTTGTGGAAATGGACCAACTCGGTGTCCTGCTTCATGTAGGCGCTGCGTTGGAAGTTGTTCTCGGCAAGGCCGAACTCGGCCATGATGGCCGGCTTGCCAGGCGTCTGGCGCAAGAGCCGGCGCGTCTGCTGGAGCAGCACGTCGACCTCGTCCTTGAAGCCCTCTTTCGAATCGGGCCGGAGGTAGTGGTGCGCCTGGGCAATATCCAGTTGCGCGTGTTTCCAGTCCTTCGGCGACGGGTGCCAGGTGCTCGTGGTGCGCAGGTGGCGGTAAAGGTCGATCTCCTCGAGGAACTTGCCCACCTCGGCGTAGAACCGGTCGGTGGGCAACCCCGGGTCGATCTCGTTGAAATACTCCCAAGCCGCCACGTGGGTCGAGTAGCCCCAGCGGGCCACGGCGTAGCGCAACAGCTTTCGGGCGTCGGCGATGGCCTGGTCGTAGTCGGGACTCTTCGGGTCCTTCAGCGCGTGCATGTAGAGGTCGCGCGTGAGGATCGTCAGTTGGAGGTACAGGCCGGTCTTCTCGGCTGCCTCGACAAGCTGATCGACGACAAAGCAATCGACGGGATTGTAATATCCTCGTTCGCGCCGGTTGACATCGGCCTCCCAGAGCAACTCGGGGCCGCGGGCCTTGCCGGTGGCCGGATCGACCTCCACCAGCGAGAGGGCGTCGAGCCATGCCTTGCCCGGCCCCTCGCGGCGCAGCGCGATCGGCTCCATCCAGTACTGTCTCCTGCCCGTGGTAAAGGCCCGCGAGAACGCCACCCAGCCGTCGGACTCCTTGGACGGACCCGAGGGCTTCGCCCTCGACGAGTCGATCGCCTCGCCCAGCGGCCGGTTTCCCACGAGCAACGCGACCCTGGTGCCGCGTTCGGCGCGGACCTTGCCCGAGAGCACGTAGCGCGTTTCGGGCAAGGCCGCCAGCGGATGGGTGGTCGAGACCGACAGCGTGTCTCCCTTCTCGCCTCGAATCTCGACGCATTTCGGAGCGCCGGGATCGTTTTCGCGGCCCGGCATCGGCACGATCGGCGGACGCCACGCCCAGGAACGGCCCCAAGCGCTCTTGCGCGCCTCGATCGCCGTGGCCCAGTCGTGGCAGCAGACCCAGATCCGAAGGAAGTTGCCTCCGCTCTCGGCAATGCGGCCGAAGATCTCTTCGGAGCGGCGCAGATTGGCGTATTGCGCATCGCCCACGAATGCATGGTTGTGGCCGATCGCGAAGTACGGCGTGCCGTCGTCGAAGGCGAAGAATCGCGGGTCTTGCCGGCTGGCACGCAGAAAGCCGCGCCGCGCCGAGGGCCCCACCTCGAACCGGACCGCGTTCGATTCGGCCGTGCCGAGCGCGTCGCGACGCCGTGCGACCGCGGTGTACCCGCCGCACTCGGCCGGGGCGAAGCGGGCCTTCCAGCCCGGCATCCCGGCGGGGTAAAACCAATCGCGGCGGCGTTCGCCCGGCGGGGCACCGTCGCGCTGGTAGTCCTGCCCGAAGAAGGCGGGCAGAACGAGCTTCGCCCCGCTGGGAGCCGTGATGTGGAGGGTCAGATCGACCTCGTCGGGATCGAAGGGATTGCGGTACGCGCGGTCCATGCCCACGCGGAACTCGACCTTCTCGTACCGGCCGACCTTTGGAGTGAGCACCTCCAAAGACGGTCTTTCGTCGGCCGCGGACGAGCGGCCCAGACCACCCCACATCACGGCAACAACGAAAACCATTGCGCAGCGCATCGTCTGGCCCCTGCCGGGGTGAACGGTTACGATCGCACGGTAGTGTGACCTGCTACGTGCGTTACGGGCGCACGCTGGGCTTATCGGCGGTGGGGAAGTCGGCGGGCACGGGCTGCGTGACCTTGCCGGTGGCGGCCCACTCGGCGCCGCGCTGGAACGTGGCGATGAAGGCCACGCTCTTCAGCTCCTTGGCGGTGTGCCCCAATGCCTCGAAGAACACGCGGCCCTTGCCGTACCTCACGGTGAACAGCACCGGCTCGTGTTCGCCGGAACCGCCCTTGTCCTTGGGCGCAAAGGCGGTGGCCAACACCGTCAGGTTCTTGCCCGGTCCGCGAAGCCAGCCGTACAGCTCGTCCTCGCACTGCATGAAGGCCGGCGGCAGACCCTTGGTGATGGGGTGATTGGGCTCGCGCACGACGATCTGGAAGGTCTGCGAGGGACCGTGGTGCCCGGCTCGCACCCGAATCTTCTGCTCCTTGCCGTCGATGACCACGGTCTTTTCGGGCCCGTCGCCGGAGTCCATCACCCGGACGAACTTGCCGTCGCGCCACCACAGGTGCGGCCCGTGCTTCTCGCTGCGGCCGCCTCATC
>JANLFZ010000472.1 GCA_024653385.1 Thermoguttaceae bacterium
GAGAGCAAGGAAGCGCAAGCTCCCTTGCTCTCGTATTGGCGCGATGGTAACCGTTTGAGGAGAAAGGAGATGTTCCCAATCGGCATGGTGAGAATCGAATCGAGCGCAACCGGCGCGTTCCAGCCCTGTTGACGCCCGAACGGCCGTGGTACACTGGGCGCGGCGTGGGCATTGCCGCACCGGTTCCCGTTTGGTCGGAAAGGAGCGATCCATGCACTCGGCGATGGTGCTCTTGGCGGCGTTGGCCGCGGCCGGGCCGAAGGCGCCGGCCGGAGCGTTGCCCGACACCTCGAAGATGAACATCCTCTTCCTCAACATCGAGGACTGCAACGCCGGGGCCCTCTCGTGCTACGGCAATCCGATCTGCAAGACGCCCCATCTCGACCGGCTGGCGGCCACGGGCGTGCGGTTCGACGCGGCCTACGTGCAGGCCGTCTGCTGCAACCCGTCGCGCACGTCGTTCCTCACCGGGCTTCGCCCCCTGACCACGCGCGTCACGTCGAACGCCCACGTGATGAACGAGCACCTGCCGCCGGGCGTGGTCACCTTGCCCGAGATGCTCAAGGCCAAGGGCTTCTACCTGGCCGACATCGGCAAGCTGTTCCACACGGTGGAGTACGCCGAGCGGCAGATGCGGATCTTCGACCGGATCGAGATGTACCAGAAGCCGCCGGGGTGGAAGGGTCCGCGGCCGATTCTCACCTTTCCGCCGGTACCCAAGGCCAAGGCGGGCGAACCCGCCCCCAAGGACCGCAATAGCAAGGAATTCCGCCAGTGGCGCGCGCGCCAGTCGGACCGTTACGGCGATTCGGGCCGCTTGCCCGAGGAAGAGCACGACTACCGCATGGCGGCCACGGCCGTGGCCTTGCTCAAGGAGTTTGCCAAGACCAAACAGCAGTTCTTCCTGGCGGTTTCGCAATCGCGGCCGCACACGCCCCTGATTGCCCCGAAGAAGTACCTCGACCTGTATGACCCGGCGAAGATTCCCATGCCGCCCGCCCCGGCCGACTCGCTCGTCAAGTTTCCGTATCCCAAGCGGGCCACGGGCGGCAACCCGGACATTTTCGTGCAGAAGCAGCCCACGCCGAAGCAGGTCCGCGAGGCGATTGCCGCGTACTACGCCTGCGTGACGTTCGTCGACGACAACCTGGGCATGGTGCTCGACGCCTTGGAGAAGGAGGGGCTGGCCGACAACACGATCGTGGTGTTCCTGGGCGACCACGGGTTCCACCTGGGCGACCACGGGTTCTGGTCGAAGTACTCGATGCTCGAGGCCACGCGGCGGGCCCCGCTCATCGTGCGCGTGCCCGGGGCCCCGGCCAACGGCAAGGTCTGCCGCGAGATCGTCGAGTTCGTCGACCTGGTGCCCACGCTCGGCGAATTGGCGCGGCTGGACCTGCCCGCGAACCTCGAAGGGATCAGCTTCGTGCCGCTGTTGGTCGATCCCGCCCGCCCCTGGAAAAAGGCCATGTTCCTGGTCGAAGACGACAGCGAGTTCGGCCAGGTGGTGCGCACGCGGCGGTACAGTTACCTGGAGTTCACGAAGGGGCCGCTGCCCGCGGCCCTGTACGACCTCGAGAAGGACCCCTGGGAAACGGTCAACGTGGTCGACGACCCGGCCTACGCGGCGGTCAAGAAGGAAATGGCCGCGCTATTGCACGCCGGCTGGAAGGCCGCCTTGCCGCCGGGCGTGACGCGCTAGCTTTGCCTCAGGAATCGCGGAACACCTTCACGTCGCGCGGGGTGACGAACACCTGGCTGCCGGGGGCGATGCGGCTGGCGCGATAGCGCTCTTGCGACAGCTCGACGCTGAGCCGTTCGCCCGTCTCGGCGAGAAGATCGAGCCGCACATTGGGGCCGGCCGAATGGACCCGGTCCACCCGGGCCGAAAAGCACGGGGCGCCGTTGCGGCACGTGGTGACCTCGAGGTCGTACGGGCGCACGAACACGCGCACGGGCTGGGCCGGCGCGTGGGCATGTTCCGGGGCGTCCCAGGTGAGCGCGGCGAAGTGCAGTTTGCCGTTCTCCACGCGCCCCCGAAAGAAATTCACCTGGCCGAGAAACGTGGTCACGAACTCCGTCGCGGGATGGTGGAACACCTCGTCGGGCGTGCCGATCTGCTCGATCCGCCCCTCGTTCATCACGACCACGCGGTCGGCCAGTTCGAGGGCCTCGTCCTGATCGTGGGTGACGAACACGCTGGTGATGTGCAGGTCCTCGTGCAACCGGCGCAGCCATTGGCGCAGCTCCTTGCGGACCTTGGCGTCCAAGGCCCCGAACGGCTCGTCGAGCAAGAGGACCTTGGGTTCGATGGCCAGCGCCCGGGCCAACGCGACGCGCTGCCGCTGGCCCCCGGAAAGCTGGTGCGGATAGCGGTGCGCGAAGGTCTCGAGCTGCACGAGCTTCAGCAGCCGGAGCACGCGGCGCTTGATCGACGTGCGCGAGGGGCGCAAGCGCCGCGGGCGCACGCGCAGCCCGAACGCCACGTTCTCGAACACGCTCATGTGGCGGAACAGGGCGTAGTGCTGGAACACGAAGCCGACCTGGCGCGAGGCGACGCTGCGGTCGGCCACGTCCTCGTCGTGGAAGCGGATCGGCCCGCTGCCGGGATCCGGCTCCTCCAGCCCGGCGATGATGCGCAGCAAGGTGGTCTTGCCCGAGCCCGAGGGACCCAAGAGGGCCACCAGTTCGCCGGTCCCGACGGTCAGGCTCACGTCGCGCAGGGCAGTGAACTCGCCGAACGTCTTGGTGATGTGGCGGACTTCGATGCTCATGGCCTTGGTCCTTTGGACGACTGGGCGGTTGCGGCGGCCAGGTCGCGGGCGACCTTCCACTGGAGCACCGACTTGAGCGCGAGGGTGACCAGGGCGAGCATCGCCAGAAGCGAGGCCACGGCGAAGGCCGCCGTGACGTTGTACTCGTTGTAGAGGATTTCGACGTGCAGCGGCATGGTATTCGTGTGCCCGCGAATATGCCCCGACACCACCGACACCGCCCCGAACTCGCCCATCGCCCGGCCGTTGGCCAGAATGATCCCGTACAACAGCCCCCACTTGATGTTCGGCAGGGTCACGCGCCAGAAGATCTGCCACCCGCCGGCGCCCAGCACGCGGGCGGCCTCTTCCTCCTCGGTGCCCTGCGCCTGCATCAGCGGAATCAGCTCGCGCGCGACGAACGGGAACGTCACGAAGAGCGTGGCCAGCACGATCCCCGGAACCGCGAAGATGATGCGCAGATGATGCGCCTCCAGCCACGGGCCCAGCCACCCGTTGCGCCCGAACAGAAGCACGAACACCAGCCCGGAGACCACTGGCGACACGCTGAACGGCAAGTCGATGAGCGTCGTGAGGACCTGCTTGCCGCGGAACTCGAACTTGGCGATGGCCCAGGCCGCCGCCACGCCGAACACCGTGTTGACCGGGACGGCGATCAGGGCCGTCCAGAGCGTCAAGCGGATCGCAGCCCGCGCGGCCGGCTCGGTGATCGATGCCCAATACAGGCGGAGCCCGCCCTGGACAGCCTGGAGAAACACGGCCACCAGGGGCACCACGAGGAATAGGCCCAAGAATCCCAGGGCCGCGCCGATCAAGAGCCAGCGGACGGCCGCCGGCTCGGTCGTGGCCCGCACCGGCCGCGCACGCAAGGGAGCCGCTCGTGGGATGGCTGCTGCTTCGGACATGGGATGCCGCCCGTCTACGTCGTGATCTGGTACCTGCGCGACCACCCCTGGAGCACGTTGATCGAAAGCAACAGCGCGAACGACGCGGCCAGAAGCACCACGGCGATCGCGCACGCCCCGGCGTAGTCGTACTGTTCGAGCTTCGAGACGATCAACAGCGGCGCGATCTCGGTCTTCATCGGCAGATTGCCCGAAATAAACACCACCGAGCCGTACTCGCCCAACCCCCGGGCCAGCGCCATGGCGAACCCGGCCAGGAGCGCGGGCCAGATCGAGGGGAACAGCACCCGGCGAAAGGTCTGCCAGCGGTTGGCCCCCAGGCTTGCCGCGGCCTCCTCGGTCTCGCGCTCGAGGTCCTCCAAGGCCGGCTGGAGGGTTCGCACCACGAACGGCAGCCCGATGAAGACCAAGGCCACCGTGATCCCCACCGGCGTATAGGCGACCGAAATCCCCACCTTGTCGAGCCACGCGCCGATCCAACCCGTCTTGGCATACAGGGTCGTCAAGGTGATGCCCGAAACCGCCGTGGGCAAAGCGAACGGCAGGTCGACCATGGCGTCGACCAGCCGCTTACCGGGGAAGCGGTAGCGCACAAGCACCCACGCCACGAGGAGCCCGAACACCGCGTTGACCGCGGCCGCGGCCAGCGCCGTCGCGAGACTCAGTCGGTACGAGGCGACCACGCGCGGATCGCTCACGGCGGCCCAGAACTCGCCCCAGCCCATCCCCGACGCGCGAAGCCCCAGCGCCCCGAGCGGGATCAACACCAAGAGGCTCAGGTACGTGAGGGTCAGGCCCATCGTCAGCCCGAACCCGGGCAGGACGCTCGGTTGCTTCCATTGCATGCGCATGGGGGTCATCGCCTGGTGATCTGGTCAAAAACCCCGCCGTCGTCGAAGTGCTCGGCCTGCGCCTTCTGCCAGCCGCCAAACACCTCGTCGACCGTGAACAGCTCGACCTTCGGGAACCGGTCGAGAAGCTCCTTGGGTACCGACGCGTCGTTTCGGGGCCGATAGTAGTGTTTGGCCGCCAGCGTTTGGCCGGCCGGCGAATAGAGGTGCCGGAGATACGCCTCGGCCACTTGGCGCGTTCCGCGCCGATCGACGTTCTTGTCGACCAGGGCCACCGGGGGCTCGGCCAAAATGCTCACCGAGGGAACGACGATCTCGAACTGGTCGGGGCCCATCTCGTGGACCGCCAGGAACGCCTCGTTCTCCCAGGCCAACAGCGCGTCG
>JANLFZ010000473.1:0-944 GCA_024653385.1 Thermoguttaceae bacterium
TGCAAGCAATAATCCCAGAGGCAGATATCATTATTTGCACGGAACGGGCCTTCACCCACTTTTCCAGCACGCATCGACGTATCACAATAGGCCCGCAGGCGCATCGCCTCGTTCCGTATCCATGCCACGCCGTTCGCGCATCTCCCACGAGGACCATGCTCATGTCGGACCACTGCTGCTGCCAGGGTCGTTGCGGCGACAGGCCGCTGGTGTCGCTTAGCCGCCGGGAATTCCTCGAGTGGCTCGCCGCGGGCACCGCGGGATGGACGCTCGCCGAACTGGGGTGGGCCCGTGCAGGCGAGCCGGCCGCCCCGGCCGCTCCCAAGGCCCCAAGGGCCAAGCACGCCATGACCCCGCCGCGCGTCTATCGCGGCAAACACCTCGAAGCCGTGGCCATGCCCCTGGGCGGCATCGGCACCGGCAGCATCTGGCTCGACGGCCAAGGCCGGCTGGCGGTCTGGCAGATCTTCAATAACCTCAGCGAACCGCGCATCCCCGACAGTTTCTTCGGGGTGCGGGTCCTCGACGGGGCGGGCAAGTCCGTCACGCGCGTCCTCCAGACCGTGGCCGAGGGACCGTTCGCGCCGGTCGCGTCCTTGAGCTACGAGGGCGGGTACCCGATCGCGCGGCTTTCGTTCGACGACCCGGCGCTGCCAATCGCCGTGCGGCTCGAAGGGTTCAACCCGATGATCCCGCTCGACGCGGCAAACTCGAGCATCCCCACCGCGATCTTCCGCCTCTCGGCCCGCAACACCGGCAAAGCACCGGTCGAGGTGACGCTCTTCGGCACGCTCCAGAACGCGGTGGGGAGCCAGGGAGCGGCGAACATCCAAGGCGTGCGCCACCCGGCCTACGGCGGCAACCGCAACCGCGTGGTGCGCGAGGCGGGCTTCACGGCCGTGGCGATGGATCAGGCACCGGGCCCGAGGGCATCTGGCCCGGTG
>JANLFZ010000473.1:954-4913 GCA_024653385.1 Thermoguttaceae bacterium
TGAAGGTCCGCGACGCCACCGGGGCCGAAGTCCCGGGTCCGGAGCTGCTCTGGCTTTCCGGCGTCTCGGACCTTACCGGCCCGGTGGCCGAGGCCCTGGCCCGGATCGCTACCGACGGTGGCGTCGTCCTGTTGGAAGGGGTGCAGCCGGCGTTTTTCAAGACCCTCGCCGCGCTCCGCGAGCGGCAGAAAGGCGCCCCGCCGCCTGTGACCGTCTTCGAGGATTTCGAGCGGCGGAACTACGACGGCTGGACGATAACCGGCGAGGCCTTCGGCCAGGCCCCGTCGCGCGGCACCGAGGCCGGCCAGCAGCCCGTCAGCGGGTTCGCCGGGCGAGGGCTCGTCAACACGTTCATCGCCGGCGACGGCCCGCAGGGCACCGCCACGTCGAAACCGTTCCGCATTGAAAAACGCTATATCGGCTTCCTGATCGGCGGCGGCCAACACCCGAAGCAGACCTGCATCAACCTCCGCGTCGACGGCAAGGTGGTGCGCACGGCGACGGGCAAGAACCTCGAGGCCCTCGAGCCGGCCAGTTGGGACGTGGCCGATCTTGTGGGCAAGGAGGCGGTGATCGAGATCGTCGACCGGCACTCGGGCGCGTGGGGACACATCAACATCGACCAGATCGTCTTCTCCGACATCCCGCCCGAGGGGCTGTTGAAGCAGGGCACCGCCAGCGACACGGCGGCTCGGGCGCTGGCCGTGGCCTTCGACGCGGCCGACGCGGCGGGCCTGGCCAAGGAGCAGGACCGACTCCCAAGCGAGCCGAACGCCGAACGGTTGCGGCTCTTGCAGCCGATGCCCGAACGGTGGTTGCCCGACGTCGCAACCCTGCTGCGCGGCTTTCGTGAGGAGGGGGGCTATCGGGCGATGGTCTCCACGAAGAACAAGCTCCCGCTGATCATCGAGGGGCCCTTGGGCAAGGGCCGGGTGATCCTGGTCTTGGGTTCTCGTCTGCCGTGGAGTTGGGGAAGCGCGCTGTTGGCCGCCTCCCGAGGCCAGCCGCTGAAGCCCGGCGAGCGACTCACGCCCGGCCATCCGGGATGGGGCACGATGGCCCTGGCCGCGCTGGAGCCCAACGCCGCCGTGCTGCCCGCGTGGTCCTCGCCCGATCGCCTGGCCGACTTCCTCACGAGGCCCGGCGAGGCAAAGTCTCCGGCCCAGGCGGTTAAAGACGATCCCGCGGGTCCGGGGGCAACCTCGCCCGGCACTGCCCCCGGCACGACGGCGAACGCCGCGTTGGCCGTCCCCTTCCAACTCCAGCCGGGCGAAGAGCGAACCGTGACGTTCGTGATCGCCTGGCATTTCCCCAACGTCCAGCGGTTCCAGCACGCGGGGAACCTGTACGGTCGCCGCTGGCCCGACGCCGAGGCCGTGGTGCGCTATGTCGCCAGGCACATCGAGCCGCTCTGGGATCGCACACGCCTGTACCACCAGACCGTCTACGAGTCGAACCTGCCCGAGGAGTTCCTCGACGCGATGACCTCGCAGAGCTGCATCCTGCGGGGGCCGACGTGCTGGTGGTCGGAGGACGGGTACTTCGGCGGGTTCGAGGGGAGCTATGGCTGTTGCCCGCTGAACTGCACCCACGTGTGGAACTATGCCCAGGCGCACGCCCGGCTGTTTCCCGAGGTGGGGCAGAACATGCGGGTGTCGAACTTCGTCACGTTCCTCCACCCCAGCGGCGAGACCTCGCACCGCGAGCATGGCCCGCACGGCGCGTTCATCGACGGCCACTGCGCGTGCATCGAAGCGGCCCTGCGCGAGCACCAGATGAGCCCCGACCGCCGTTTCCTGGAGAAGATCTGGCCGGGGGTCAAGAAGTCGGTCGACTGGCTGATCGAGGCGATCGACAAGGACCGCGACGGCTTGCCGGCCGGCCACCAGTGGAACACCTACGACACGGCGGTCTCGGGCGCCAATACCTTCATCGGCTCGCAGTACCTCTCGGCCCTGGCCGCGGCCGAACGCATGGCCCAGGTGATGAACGATCCCCAAAGCGCCGCGCGCTGGCGGGCCGTTCGTCAGGCGGGCATGAAGAACCAGAACGAGAAGCTCTGGAACGGCGAGTACTACTTCCAAATCCCCGAGGAAAAGCCCGCCCGCGATTACAATAACGGCTGCCACGCCGACCAACTGCTGGGCCAATGGTGGGCGCACATGCTGGGCTTGGGCTACCTCTACCCGCCCGAACGCGTCAAGGCTGCCCTGGCGGCCGTGATGAAGCACAACTTCCGCGAGCATTTCGCCGGTTTCAAACAGGACCCGCGGCGCTACGTGATCGACTCCGAAGGCGGCTTGTTGATCTGCACGTGGCCCAAGAATGACCGGCCCAAGTCGTTCATCCTCTACGCCGACGAGGTCTGGACCGGCATCGAGTACTCGACGGCCGGAGCGATGATCTACGAGGGCCTGATCGACGAGGCCCGCAAGATCGTGCGCACCGCCCGGGCCCGCTACGACGGGCGCCGGCGCGACGGCCTCAACTCGGGACCGGGCGGCAACCCCTACAACGAGCTGGAATGCGGCAAGTTCTACGCCCGGGCCATGAGCGCCTGGTCGCTCTTGGTGGCCTCGCAAGGGCTGGTGCTCGATGGTCCCGAGGGCGTCCTCGGGTTCAAACCCAAGTGGCAGCCGGCCGACCATCGCTCGTTCTTCACCGCCCCGGAAGGCTGGGGACTCTTCGTCCAGCGGCGCGACGGGAACCAGCAGCGCGACTCGATCGAGGTGCGCCACGGCCGCCTGCGTTTGCGGGAACTCGTGTTCGAGCTGCCCGAAGGGGCCGGCCAGGTCGCCGCCACCGTCACGGCCTCGGGCCGACCGGTGAATGTTGCGCTGCGCCGCGACGGCGCGGAAGTGCGACTGGCCCTGGCTCAGGAGACGGTCGTGCCCGAGGGCGAGACCGTCGATGTGTCGCTGCGATGGTAGCCCCGCATGGCCAGGGCCACGGCCCCGAGCACGCCGGCCTTGTCGCCCAAGAGCGACGGCTCGATCCGTATGCCATCGGTGGGAATCATGCCCACACGCGCGGCCACGGTGCGCCGGACCGCGTCGAAGAGCAACTCGCCGATGGCCGCGGCCCCACCGCCGAGCACCACAAGATCGGGGTGAAGCGTCACCACCACGTTCGCCACGCCAATGCCCAGGTACTCGCCGGCCCGGGTGATGGCCTCGGCGATGCGCGTGTCGCCGTGGCGGGCGGCCTCGGCCATGGTTTTCGTGGTTACCCGGCCCGCGTCGCCGCCGGTCAGTTCGTGGAGCTTGGGGGCCTGCCCGATGAGCATCAGGCGCACGCCCTCGGCGGCGATGGCCGAGGCGCTGGCCAAGGCCTCGAGGCAGCCGCGGTTGCCGCAGCCGCACCGGGGGCCGTCGGGCAAGATCGTGTGGTGTCCCAACTCGCCCGCCGCGCCTAGGGGCCCCAGTCGCAACTTGCCCTCGACCACGACCCCGCCGCCAATCCCCGTCCCAATGGCGAAAAACACCATCGTGTCGCACTGGCGCCCGTGGCCGAACGTCAGCTCTCCGAGCGTCGCCGTGCGCACGTCGTTGAGCAAAAAGACCGGGCAATGGACCTGCGGGGCCAGGAGGTCGCGCACGGGCACGTCGCGCCAGTGACCGGGGAAGTTCGGCAAGAACCGCGTCCTACCGGCCGCGAGGTCCACCAATCCGGGAATGCCCATCCCCAGTCCTGACGGCCTGACGCCGCCGGCCTCGGCCAGGCGGGCCACCGTCTGGGCAATGCGGGCCAGGACCGCTTCGGGCCCCTGGTGCGACTGCGTGGGTATGCTCTCTTCGGCGAGGATCCGCCCATCGCGCTGGGCAATCGCGCACTTGACCGCCGTACCGCCGAGATCGACACCCGCGTATACGTCCATGGCTGAAGACTCTCGTGGATGGTGGAACGGACGCAGGCTCCCTATCCTAGCCCGCGGCAGCCGGCGCAGCCAGGGGAGCCGA
>JANLFZ010000474.1 GCA_024653385.1 Thermoguttaceae bacterium
AGGGGATCTTCTATTACTTCCGGCACGAGCAGGGCAAGCACGTGCTGGTGCTGGCCGATCAGAAAGGGGCCTACAAGGATTGCCCCGAGCGAGAGGTCGAGTACGAGTACTCGTACTCCGGCGAGGCGGCCGAGGGTCGGTTGTCGCGCTGGGAGCACCAGTTCGAGTTCATCCCAGGCAAGTGGGCCCAGACCGACTACAACTTCATCGATCACCCGGCGCGCAGCGAACCCACGCCCAGCCGGCTCCTCTTGACCCAGGAGCAGTCGGGGGTGCCGGTCGATCAGGTGCAGAAGTACGAGATCTACGACTACCCGGGCACGTACGCAAAGAAGCCCGACGGGCAGCACCTGACCGACATGCGCATGGAAGAGGAGGAAACGGCGTTCGACATCGTTCGTGGCGCCGGGCGGTGCAAGACCTTCACCCCGGGAGGCAAGTTCAAGATCAAGCGGCACGACTGCCAGCCGGAAGAGGGCAAGGGGTTCGTCATCACCTCGATCGAGCACACGGCCAACGAGCCGACCGAGTACGGCAGCGCCGGCAGCGCCGCGGTGGACTACACGAACACCTTCACGTGCATGCCCGATTCGGTCCCCTTCCGCCCGCGCCGCATCACCCCCAAGCCCGTCATCCAGGGCACGCAGACGGCCGTGGTCACCGGCCCCAAGGGAGAGGAGATCTGGCCCGACAAGTACGGCCGGGTCAAGGTTCAGTTCTTCTGGGACCGCGAGGGCAAGCGCGACGAGAAGACCACCTGCTGGATCCGCTGCGCGCAGATTGCCGCCGGCAAGGGCTGGGGAGCCATGTTCATCCCGCGGATCGGCCAGGAGGTGGTCGTCTCGTACCTCGACGGCGATCCCGACCGGCCCCTGATCATCGGGGTGGTCTACAACGCCGACCAGATGCCCGCCTACACGCTGCCCGACGAGAAGACCAAGAGCTACATCAAGACGAATTCGTCCAAGGGCGGCGACGGGTACAACGAGATCCGCTTCGAGGACAAGAAGAACAAGGAGCAGATCTTCATTCACGCCCAGCGCGACATGGACCTGCGCGTGCGCAACGACTCGCGCGAGCTGGTGATTGCCAACTCGCATCAGATCATCGGCTCGGAAAAGGACGGCGCGAAGATCGGCGACCGGCGCGAGATGGTCTACGTCGACAAGCACGTCAAGGTCCACAAGGACCGCATCGAGCACATCGGGGGCGACATGCAACTGTTGGTCGGCGGCATCGACGGCCCCGGAAACCAGGACATCGTCATTAAGGCCGACAAGAAAGAACTCGTCGAGAAGGATCACCACCACCACGTCAAGGGCAGCCGGATGGAAAAGGTCGACACCGACCAGTCGCTCACGGTGGGAATGAACCAGCAAGAGAAGGTCGGCATGAAGCACGCCCTGGAGGCCGGCCAGGAAATCCACCTCAAGGCCGGCATGAAGGTGGTCATCGAGGCCGGCCTGCAACTGACCATCAAGGGGCCCGGCGGCTTCGTCGACATCGGCCCGGCGGGCGTGACGATCCAGGGCACGCTGGTGAACATCAACAGCGGCGGGGCGGCCGGCGCGGGCAGCGGGTCGAGTCCCACGGCCCCGACCGACCCCAAGGAGGCCAAACCCATCGAGCCCGATGTGGCCGACAACTCGAAAACCGGGCAGAAGTCGGCCCCCTGGTAAAAAGGGGGATATCACGGAACCCATCCACCGCCCGATCGCCTCGGCGGTTTCAGACGCCCACCTCGACCCGATTCGGCTTGCGGCGATCGATGCCGCGCCACCATCGGGCGGCGTGCTCACGGGACCAACCGTCGGCCGCCTCGCACCGACTCAGGGCCGCGCACAGACTGGCCGCGTCCGAGAAACGATCTTCCGGCGATTTCGCCAGACACCGGAGGATGACCTGCTCCAAATCGGCGGGAATTCCGGGACGATGCTGCGATGGCGGCACGACCTCCTCGTGGATGTGGGCGGCCATCACCTTGATCGGCTTGTCGCCCACGAACGGAGGCCGGCCCGTGAGCAGGTAGTACCCCACCGCCCCCAACGAGTAGATGTCGCTGCGGGCGTCGGCCTCGCGGTCGCCGGCCGCCTGCTCGGGCGACATGTACAACGGCGAGCCGGTGATCGCGCCTTCGGTGGTCAAATCCATCGGCAAGTCGTCGGCGATCGGCTTGACCAGGCCGAAATCGAGCAACTTCACCACGTCGTAGACGCCGCCGCGCTGGGCGACGAAGATGTTGGCCGGCTTGATGTCGCGGTGGACCAGCCCGGCCCCATGAGCTTCGCGCAGCGCGTCGCAGGCCTGGCGGAGCAGATAGATGACCCGCTCCGGCGGCAACGGCCCGTGGTGCGCCACCAGATCGGCCAGGCTCAGGCCGGGAAGGTACTCCATGACGTAGTAGAACGTCCCGTCCTCGGTGTTGCCGTAGTCGAAGATCTCGATGGTGTTCCAATGCGTCAGCCGGGCCGCGGCGCGGACCTCGCGTTGGAACCGGGCGAGCACGCGCGGATCGCCCGCCTTGTCCGGACGAATCAGCTTGATGACGCAAGGTCGTTTGAGCATCTGGTGTTCGGCCAGATAGACCTCGCCCATGCCGCCTGCCCCGATCTGCCGGCTAAGCCGGTACTGCCCCACCTGCCTGGCCTCGAAGGCTTCGCGGCGCAACGTGCCGATGGTGTCCACGCCCATGGCCCCGGCCACCGCGGCGCAAACCATCATCAGGCCGAACCGGACGACATGGTCCACCGTGACCAGCTCCGCCACATCGGCCGAGGAGAGATCCAAGACCAACAAGAGCGTAAGGGGAATCGCGGCGAGGATTCCCAACGCCACGGCCGCGCGGCGGAACGTGTTGGGAATGAACAGCGCATAGGTAAACAACAGCAACAGCCAAGGCCCGGCCTCGAGTACCAGGTGGCCCCGCGGGGCTGCCTCGACTGCCGCCTCATACTGGGCAGCGGCGATGAAGGCGGCAGGCAGGCCAAACACCACGATCTCGCACGTCCGCAGCCCCAAGAGCGGCAAGGGGCAGCGCCGGAACAGCAGGCCCGCCACCCCGCCCAAGGCCGCCGTGACCAGCGCGTGGAACGCCAGCCATCCGCCACCGAACACCTCGTCCACATCGACGCCGAACCGGACCACGTGCCATGCCAAGAAAGCCGCAAAGCCCAGAAAGAGAATCCCGGCCGCCATACGGAGCCGACGACGGAGCAGCCCCTCCAACTCGCAGCTAATCTCCGGAGTGCTCCCGGTCACCAGCGACACGTACGTACAGCGTCCCCGCGCGCGCTGCGGAACCCTCGACTCGGGCGTGGCATTGGCCGTGTCGATCGTGGGCTCGTTCGGGTCGAATGAGGGAGCAAAGGAGGGTGCTTCGTCGCTCATGGGTGGGACTCTGCTGCGCAAGGGCGCTCGTCCCTAATCTTAGACACCAGCACCCTCGTGTGCGAACCACCCTGAAGGAAGGGGCGACCGACCCCTATGCCGCCCGCCGTCTGCCGGCGCGCGATGCCAGGGCCTCGACCTGTGGCAAGCCGAGTCGCTCGAACTCGCCGCCTTGCCGACCGCCTGGGGGCCCTTGGCGCAGCACGATCGACCGCGCGTGGAGCACCCGCGGCATGAAGAACCAGGCTGCCGACATGGCCGCGTCCGGCATGGCCGAGATCACCACTAAGTCGGCTGGCTTCAATAGGTTAGCCGTTCTTGCCAACGCCGATAGCGGATCGCCCGGCACGAGTTGCACTCGCGCGCCGGTGGGTCGCAAGAGGCAGTGTGCGGCCTTGAGCGACAGCCCGGGGCCATCGCGCTGGGTTCTCGCCTCGAACAGATCGACCCCCACGTAGCGGAGTTCGCCGACGGGCACCTTGAGGGCCGCGACTTCGATCATGCGAAGCGCCCGTTCGCCTCGACCGATCCCGATTTCGAGGATACTTCGGGTTGGGTGTTCACGGATCGTCCGGTAGACGAGACGATCTGCGGCGGGGTTGGCAAAATGAAGGAGATAGAATAACCTCAAGCGGGTGGAGAAGGCCAAGACCGTCCTCCGTGACGTTGGCGAGAACCCGGAGTTGCTGTTGTCCGATATAGCTTTCGGCCGCCCACGGCAATCCAGTCGAGAAGAAATCGCGGGGAATACTCCGCTTGACCTTCGTGCGGCCGGTGTGTTAGCTTTCTTCGCTTTGCCAAGTGCATCGTGTCGGCCGGCCAAGTGCCTGCCGCAATGAGGTTGTTTGACAAGCGTCGCCCCCCGATTGGTAGCCAACCCGCTACCCAAGGTCGATCGGTGGGCCCCTTGCCGGACCACCTCTGAGGATTGCCCCGATGAAATATGCCGCCGTTGGTCCGATTGCCGTCCATTTTCCCGAGACGGTGTTGGACAACGACACGCTCGCCAAGGAGTTCCCCTCGTGGGACATGGATTTGATCTACGCCAAGACCGGGATCCGCGTGCGTCACGTGGCAGGCGCCGGCGAATGCGTCTCGGATCTTGGGGTTGCCGCGGCGGAGAAGCTCTTTCGCGACTACGACATTGACCGCCGCACGATCGACTTTCTGTTGTTCTGCACGCAAACGCCCGACTATCCCCTGCCCACCACCGCGTGCCTGGTCCAAGACCGCCTGGGGTTGCCCACCTCGATCGGCGCGCTGGACTTCAACTTGGGGTGTTCGGGCTTCGTGTACGGGTTGTCGTTGGCCGACGGGCTGATCCGCAGCGGGGCCGCCCGGCGCATCCTTTTCATCACGTCGGAAACCTATTCGAAGTACATCCATCCGACCGACCGGTCGCTCCGCACGATCTTCAGCGACGCCGCGGCCGCGACCTTGATCGACGCCGCGGATCGGCCCTCGTTGGGTAAGTTCGTGTTTGGCACCGACGGCCACGGGGGC
>JANLFZ010000475.1 GCA_024653385.1 Thermoguttaceae bacterium
TGCTCCGCAGCGACGATCCGACGTTGAAGGTTTTCGTCGGGCATTCCGGCTGGGGACCCGGCCAACTCGATCGCGAAATGGCCGAGGGGGCCTGGCTGACGACTGCCCAATCCGACGCGGTTTTTCACTCGATCCGGAGCTGTGGACGCAGGTTTGCCGGCAGATCGGACGCAGCTTCTTGCAACAGACGTTGGGGATCAAGAGGTTTCCGCCGGACCCCACCGTCAATTGACTCCCGAAAATGCCGTGCAAGGAATCGCCGCCCGTGCGGCGGGTCGGGCGCTGATGATCGCGTCGGCGCTGCTGCGGCCATTGGCCGGTACAGAGCGTTCCCGGTGACAGCCGCAATGCTGGTCCTTCTCGTAAGTCGCGGGATCGTTTTCCGTCTGGCTGGAACTCTTCGCGAGGCGACGACCATTATCCCATCCCGTCGGGTTGGCGCGGCCCGTGTTTTTTTATCCGCCGCGTCTGACAAATATCGGCATTCGGCGATCGCGACGGTTTTTGTGCGGGGCTTTGTCGGCAGTCGCCGATCATTAGTGCTTGCAAAACATACGATCATTTGTTATAAAGGATTCCTATGTTTACGCCGAACCGCCGACGATTCGGCAACGCGAGTGAATGCGTTTCGGGTTGGGGCGGCGCGACGTGAGGAACGAATTGGGTTTCTTTCAAACGTTTCAGTCAGAGGAGTATCCATGTATGTAGGTACTGCTGGTGCCTCTCATGCCGACGTTCAACGGCGTGTGGAGGAGTTTATGAACGATGTCGTCAAGCGCAACCCGGGCGAGCCGGAATTCCATCAGGCGGTGCGGGAAGTCGTCGAGAGCGTGATGCCTCTTGTGCTCGCTACGCCGGAGTACCGGGAAGCCAAGATCCTCGAACGCTTGGTCGAGCCGGAGCGCGTGATTCAGTTCCGGGTCGTTTGGGTCGACGACGCGGGAGAAGTCCGAGTGAACCGGGGCTACCGGGTGCAGATGAATAGCGCCATCGGCCCCTACAAAGGCGGCCTGCGGTTCCACCCGACCGTGACCGTCGGGCTTCTCAAGTTCCTCGCTTTCGAACAGGTCTTCAAGAACAGTCTCACGACGCTTTCCTTGGGAGGCGCGAAGGGCGGCTCGGACTTCGATCCGAAGGGCAAGAGCGACGGCGAAGTGATGCGGTTCTGCCAATCGTTCATGACCGAGTTGTTCCGCCACATCGGTCCCGACACCGACGTACCCGCCGGCGACATCGGCGTGGGCGCCCGCGAGATTGGGTTCCTTTTCGGGCAGTACAAGCGGATCGTCAATCGCTTCAACGGCGTGTTGACCGGCAAGGGGCTGCCCTACGGCGGTTCGTTGATTCGGCCCGAGGCCACCGGCTACGGCGTGGTCTATTTCGCGCAGGAGATGCTGGCCACCCGGGGACTCAGCCTGGCGGGGAAAACGGCGACGGTGTCGGGCTCGGGCAACGTGGCCCAATACACCGTCGAGAAGCTGATCGAGTACGGCGCCAAAGTCGTCACGCTTTCCGATTCGGACGGCACGATCTATGATCCCAACGGCATCGACGCCGAGAAGCTGCAATGGGTGATGCAGTTGAAGAATGTCCGCCGCGGGCGAATCCGCGAGTACGGCAAGCAGTTCAAGGGCGCGGAGTATCTGGCCGGCCAGCGTCCCTGGAAGGTGAAGTGCGATTTGGCCTTCCCCTGCGCCACCCAGAACGAGATCGACGGTGAGGATGCCAAGGCCCTGGTGGCGAATGGCTGCATCTGCGTGGCCGAAGGCGCCAACATGCCCACCAGCCCCGAGGGCATCGACGTGTTCCTCAATGCGAAGATCCTCTACGGTCCGGGCAAAGCGGCCAATGCCGGCGGCGTGGCCGTTTCGGGATTGGAAATGACGCAAAACGCCGGCGTGATGCGCTGGCCGCGCGAGGAAGTCGATCGTCGGCTCCGCGAAATCATGAAGTCGATCCATGCCAATTGCGAGCGCTACGGAAAAGAGAAGGACTTCATCAATTACGTCCGCGGCGCCAACTTGGCCGGGTTCGTCAAAGTGGCCGACGCCCTGGGCGAGCATCGCGTCGGCCAGGGCGTCGTCTGACTGAACCGTTTCGCGGCGCGGAAATCGAACCGCCGGCCGACGCAGCAGCGCTCTGCGGAAACGCGCGGGGGGTCGGGCAATCGTCGCTCGTCCGGCCCCGTTGCTTGCTCCTTCCGGCAGTCGATGACCAAGTCGTTTTTCGTTGATCCGCCGCGTCTCGGCTCGGCGCGCCCGGGCGATCGGGCGCCGTCGAGCCGAGGCGGGCGAACCTCGCGGCGCGGAAACCCGGAACTATGGCTCGCCGGAAACAGATCGATCGAATCGATGAAGGCATCGGCGCGCCGTCATGCGATCAACATCGAGACGATGAAGGTGTTTTGCCACGTGGCGCGCGAGCAGAGTTTTTCTCGCGGCGCAATGGCCAGCGGCATCACGCAATCGGCGGCAACTCAATGCGTGCGCCGCATCGAAGAGCATCTGCGCACGCAGTTGATCGACCGCTGCAAGCGGCCGCTGATCTCGACCCGCGCCGGCCAGCTCTGCTATCGCGAGTTCTGCCGCATCGTCGAAATCCACGACGCTCTGGTCGATCAATTGCAGGCCGAACATCGCGAGATCGGCGGCACGATCGATGTGGCCGCCATCTATTCGGTGGAGTTGCATGGGCTGGGCGCCTGCATGCAGCAGTTCTTGCGGAGCTACCCGCAGGCGAAGGTCCAGTTGGAGTATCGCCGCCCCGACGAGGTGTACGACGCCGTCGAGACCGGCCGCGCCCATCTCGGCTTGGTTTCGTACCCGCAAGCCCGACCCGGCCTGACCGTCGCGGACAATTGACGTCGAGCGATCCACGCTTCTTGCGCGCGACCCCGCGCAACGTCCCGCGAGGACTCCATCATGCCTCCCGCACGTTACCTGCTTTCCTCGGTCTCGCTCCTCATCTGCCTCGGCCTCGCGGCTTCCTCCTCGGCCGCCGTAGTCCCCTCCCCCACCATCTCCGTGACGGCGGGATCCGGGGGCAAGGTCACGCCCCGATCCTCGACCGCCAGGCCCGGGACCAACAGGACCTTCACGATCAAGCCGCTGAAGGGCCATCACGTCGCCGAGGTCCGCCTGGATGGCGCGACGATCTTCGAGGACCGGAAGACGCCGGACGTCCCGAACGACGGCGCCGCGCGCGATGCACCCAATAGAAGAGCGCCCAGCACTTCTCGGCCGGTTTCTCCCAGCGGCTCGTCGCGCTCTGGATGAAGCTTTCGAGGTCGTGGACATCCCGAAAGGCGTCCGTGACGACGCGGAGGTTCGTGACCTGCGCTCGAAGCGGATCGGCGGGCGAGAGGACCGCGAGAGCCGCGACCATGCCCCCGGCCAGGTTTCCCAGCTTTCTGCGCACGAGTTGCTCTTCAGCGAGACTTCCGCGTCCCGGGCGGCGGGAAGCCTTTCGATGCGTCGTCGAGCACGAGAACCCAGTCCACCGCCTCTCCGGGGTCCGGCGGCTGAAACCGCAGCTCCCCTCCCTTCGGAAACTCTCCGATCCGAGCGGCTTTGCCGGTCCGGGGATCGAACCACCACGCGACGAGCTTGTCGCCGGAGGCCCAATCGGTGCGCACGCGGAAGGAGCGGCCGGCCGGCGAATAGACCATCGCGTAGGAGCCTTGCGAGTCTCGCGTCGCGACCAGGCGTTTGAGCCCGGCTCCCGGCACGGCGGTCTCCACTTCGTGCGGCACGATGATCGAGTCGTCCGGAATCCTCGTCAGGTACGGCCGCGATTCCAGGAGCCAACGCGCGTGCTGCATCTGGCTCGCGCCGGGCTGCTCGATCGCCTCGTACCACGGAAGGAGCGGCCCGTTGATCGGAGCGCGGCCCGGAGCCCACATCTGCCAGACGGAGTGGTGGCCGTACGTATGGCCGCAGGCGCCGCTGAAGAGATTCCAATAGAGCGGCCTGCGGACGTCCGCTGCGATCGAGTAGCCGAAGGCCTTCGCGTTGAATGAGATCGGGTGGTCTTCGTAGAGCGGCTCGCCATCGATCAGGGGTTTCGGCGGCGAGCGCTTGTAATCGGCCGACGTCGCCGAATAGCGGTCGGTGAACTCGGCGGCATGCCCGTTCTGGCGCATGTTGAATGAGAGCCAGTCTGCCGAATGGAACCATTCCGCGGATCCGCGGCCTCCCACGGGGTGGAAGGTCACAAGATGGGCGCCGCCATCCCCGCGGGCGAGCCCTCGAGCCATGGCCCGGATGATCTCGCGGTGCGCTTCGTTCTCGACGGGCCGATCGCCTCCGAGGATCCAGATCACCGCGCTCTCTCGATAGCGCCGCCCGAGCCATTCGCCATAGATCTCGGCGTTGCGCGGGTTGAAGATCTCCGGCCCCGTTCCCCACTTCTTGTTCCACTTGTCGCCCCAGGTGGGGAGCATGCCCATGTACAGGCCGAGCTTCTCCGCGGTCTCCACGATGAAGTCCACGTGATCCCAGTAGTCGTTCCCGGGGCCCTCTTTCACGTCGGGCCGCGCCGGGTCGTCGTCGACGAGAGGCCGGTGGCCATAGGCGTTCGGCGTCCGGAGACCGTCGAGCTCCGCGAGCAGAACGGCTTGGATCACCGTGAAGCCCTTGGAAGCGCGGTCCTTCAAGTATAGCTCGGCCTCCTCTCGGTTCAGCCGATGGAAAAGCTCCCAAGCCGTATCGCCGAGGTAGAAAAACGGCGAGCCATCTTCCCGGACGAGGAAGCGGCGGTTCTCGCTCACGCGCAGGCGCGGGAGGCGCTCGCCGCCGGCCGCAGAGACGCAGGCGAGCGCAAGGGCGGCGGCTGCGAGGCAGAAGCGAGCCGCCAGGTACCGGCCAT
>JANLFZ010000476.1 GCA_024653385.1 Thermoguttaceae bacterium
CACGTCGCTGCGCCGGTCCACCCGATAGTTCTCGCCCCGCGCTTGCTCGGGCGACATGTAGGCCGGCGTGCCCAGGACTTGCCCGGGCATGGTCGCGGTGGCCTCGGGGTCCTGACGCTTGGCCACTCCGAAGTCGCTGATATGCGGCTGGTCGTTGGCATCGACAAGGATGTTGCCGGGTTTGACGTCGCGATGGACTACCCCGGCTTCGTGGGCATGGTGCAACGCCTCGGCCAATATCGCGCACATCGTGGCCGTCTCGCGCGGGCCGGGCTGCCGGCGCAGCATCCACTCGTTGAGCGTGCATCCCTCGATCAACTCGCTGGCAATGTAGACCGCGTCGCCCTCCCGGCCGTACTCGTAGACCGCGACCAGATTCGGGTGCCGGACTTGTGCCGCGGCTTGGGCTTCGCGCAGAAACGCGGCCGCCGCGCCCTCTTGCGATGGGTCCAGCCGAGGGATCTTCAACGCGACGAGACGATCGAGCTGCGTGTCGTGGGCTTTCCAGACCTCGCCGTATTGCCCCCGGCCAAGACGTTCCAGCAACTGATACCGTCCGAAACGCCTCGATGGCGGCGGCTGCCAGCGGGTGGTGGCCTCTAGGGCCGAGTCGCGCTGCACGCGGCTCCCGCACGTCGGGCAGACCAGGTTCGAGGTCGTCGCGTCGTCCGGCACCTCCAAGTCGCGGTTGCAATTCGGGCAGGCGATCCGCATGGTTGCCTCCTTCCGCCCCCCGGGCGAAGCCACTGCGTTGCCGGTCCTCTGTACCTCGTTCAGACCGTATTCTACTCCGGCGCTGGGGGATGCTCAAGGCACCCGAACCAGCGGGTACGCCGTCGGAGAGCCCGGCGTTTTCTGCCTGGCTCCCCTGGAATTCATCACCCCCCGTCTGCTACGTTGAACCGCGCCGCAAGGCCGTCGGCGGCTGCAAGCGGTCTTGGGTGCCAACCTCGCGGGTGTTGGTCGTGACTGGACTGCGGGCTACCCCCCAACGAAAGGCTCGTTCGATGATGCTCTTGCGCTGCGCCGGCTTTGTGATGGCTCTTTCGACGGCGTTTTGCTTGGCTGCGACGCCGGCGCTCGACGAGCGTCCGGCCGAGGATGGCGCGTGGGGATACCGGCCGGGCGACGGGTCGGTTTGCGAGGTGACCCCGCCGGGGTTTTCGTGGCGGCCGATGAAGGGAATCCCGACATGGGAGCTGGAAGTCGCCCGCGGCGAGCGGTTCGACTCGAACGCCGTCGAGTACCGGGCCGAGGGGATCGGGTTCAACGTCCACTGCCCGCCCCGGACGTTCCCGCCCGGCAAGTACGCCTGGCGCTATCGTGGCGTCGACCACCAGGGCAACAAGACGCCGTGGAGCCGCGTGCGGTCGTTTCGCATCGCCACGGGCGCGGCGGAGTTGCCGCTGCCGCCGCGCGACGAGATCTTGAAGCGTGTGCCGAAGGCCCATCCCCGGTTGTTCCTTCGCCCCGAAGACCTGCCGCGGCTTCGTGAACTCGCCCGAGGGCCGATGAAGGAGCAGTTCAAGGAACTCGAGACGCGGTGCGAACGGCTTCTGAAAAACCCCCCTCCGACGGCGGAGCCTCCCACCTATCCGCCGGGCACCGTGCGGCTCAGCGAACCGTGGCGCGAGATTTGGTGGGGGAACCGCCTTTACACGATCGCGGCCCTGGATGGGGCCGCCAAGCTGGCGTTCACGCGGCGCTTGGGGGGCAAGGACGAGTACGGCCGGCTGGCGCGGCGCATCCTCCTCGACTGCGCCAAGTGGGACCCCAAGGGCGCGACGGGGTTCCGCTACAACGACGAGGCGGGCATGCCGTACAACTACTACTTCTCGCGCACCTATACCTTCCTCCACGACCTGCTTTCCGAGGAAGAACGCCAAGTGTGCCGCCGCGTGATGAAGGTGCGCGGCGATGAAATGTACTCGGTCCTCTGCCCCAAGCACTTCTGGTCGCCCTACAACAGCCACGCCAACCGGGCATGGCACTTCCTCGGCGAGATCGGCATTGCCTTCCTCGGCGAGGTCGAGGGCGCCGACGATTGGTTGTGGTTCGCCATGAATGTCTTCGCCAACACCTACCCCGTCTGGAGCGACGACGACGGCGGCTGGCACGAAGGGTCGAGCTACTGGTCGAGCTATCTCGAGCGGTTCACCTGGTGGGCCGACGTGATGAAGTCGGCCACGGGCATCGACGCCTTCCGGAAGCCGTACTTCTCCCGGGCGGGCTACTATGCCATGTACCTCATGCCGCCCGGCAAGACCGATGGCGGATTCGGCGACCTCGCCTCGTCGCGCCGCGCCCAGGCAAACGCCCCACTGGTCAGCGTGCTGGCGGCCCAGTCGGGCAACGGGCACTGGCAGTGGTACGTCGATCGGGTGGCCGCGCCCGAGGCAAAGAAGCGCGGGCTGCCCACGCCCGGGGCGTACATCGGCTTCCTCCGCGGCACGCGACCCGCGGTGGACCCCAAGCCGCCGGCCGATCTGCCCACCTCGCGGGTGTTTCGCGGCACGGGCCAAGCGTACCTCAACAGCACGCTGGAAGACGCCACGCAAGGTGTCCAAGTGGCCTTCAAGTCGAGCCCGATGGGTAGCCAGTCGCACGGGTACGACGCCCAGAACGCCTTCCTCTTGTCGGCGTACGGCCAGCGTCTTCTGATCTCCAGCGGCTACCGCGACGTCCACGGGAGCGACCACCACCGCAAGTGGATGTGGAGCACGCGATCGGTCAACAGCATCACGGTGGACGGCCGGGGACAACTACCCCATTCGGCCGCGTCGAAGGGCCGCATCATTGGGTTCCACACCACGCCCTCGATCGATCTGGTCGTGGGCGAGGCGGGCGGGTGCTACCGCACGTCGGTCAACGAGGACGAGGGCCGGTTCGTCGATCGCTTCACGCGCGCGATCGTCTTCGTCAAGCCCGAGCTGGTCATCGTTTACGACCGCTTGGCGGCCCCGCGCGAGTCGTCGTTCGAGTTCTGGCTTCACGCGCCGAGCGAGTTCGTGATCCGAAATCCACGTGACCTGGAGTTCACGGTGGGCAACGTCGTTTGCCCCATCGCGTTCCTTGCACCCGAGGGGTTACGGATTTCGCAGACCGACCAATTCGATCCGCCGCCGCGGCCGCGGGTGAAGCTCCACGAGTGGCACCTGACGGCGGCGACGGCCAAGACGAAGAGCGTCGAGTTCGTCGCCTTGTTCCGCCCGCACCCAAGCGGTCGATCCGTTCCCCAGCAAGCCGAGCTGACACGTATCGGGGGCGGGTATGTCCTGTCGGCAAGTCTTTCGGATGGCCGCGTCGTGGCCCTCTTGCCGGTGGACGATATGGCGACGCTTCGCGCCGAGGGGCTCTTGGCAAAGGGACAGATCGTGGTCCAGCGCCGCCGCGCCGACGGATCCGTGGTGGAGACCTTGGGCCCGGCTCGCTAGGGTTCCGTACGATTGCCTCGCTTGTGTGTTACTGGCTCCAGGCCGAGCAAGACGCGGGTGGATGAGGCAAAGCGGGCAACCGGGGAGAGTGCGCGACGGGTGCGACTCGACCGCACGGCGTCGTTTTCTTTTGCGCAATCGACACAATCGGCGCGCGCGGCGCGACCGTTAGAAAGAGCTAAAGTCGCACGGTGGGACGAATCGAAACTAATCTGCGGAAGGCTTGTTCCGCAGCGGTGCCGGAGGTAACGAAGTAACGGCACGTGCGGGAACAGGCGCTCAGGGGGGACGCTGCTGAAACGTAGTTGGCGTGGCGAGGGCGGGCCGCTTTTGTCGCGCTCGTCTGCCGGCCTGTGCGCTGGCAGACATTCTGCACGTTTCTCCCTCGGATGGTCCATCGGCGATCGGCGTCCGTGCCGCGGAATCCCGGAAAGAGAGGTAGGTTGGTTGAACCATGCCTTCCCTATTTTACGGATTTTCGCTGACTTCCGGATGCCCAGTTTGCCGATGTGTGGAGTAGTGGCGCGGGTCAGAGGGATCTGCCCCACCGCTTACGCGAAGCGAGTAACGCAAAGCCCCGACCCAGGTGTCTGCCTTCGCCCGCCCGGCTTCCAGCCGGCCCGACGGAACGACCAGCGGCGCGACAGGCGACGACATAGGGGCCAACCGCTTCGGCGCGAGCCAGCGCGGCTCGGGCCGAAGCGCCACGCAAACCATGCGAGTGAGATATCGGAGAGCCTGCAATGAAGGTCTTCACAACAGGTCAGGTCGCCAAGATCTGTAAGGTGGCCCCCCGCACCGTCAGCAAATGGTTCGATTCGGGCCGCTTGAAAGGCTATCGTATTCCCGGATCGCAAGACCGCCGCATCCCGCGCGAATACCTCATCCGGTTCCTCAAAGAACACGGCATGCCGTTGGGCGACCTCGAGGACGAGGCGATGGCCAAGGTCCTCATCGTTGCCCAGGACCAGATTCTGGTCGAAAACATCAAGCGCGAACTCCCGCTGGAGCGGTCGTTCAAGGTCGCGGTGGCCGCCAGCGGTTTCGACGCGGGCATTCAGGCCGAGAGCTTCAAGCCCGACTGCATGATCGTCGATTTTTCGATTGGCCGGACCGAAGCCCTCCAGATCTGCCAGAACCTGCGCCGCAACGCCGACTTCGCCGACGTGATCCTGATCGCCCTGTTGCCCGACGACGGCAGCTCGACGAGCTTCGACCGGTCGAGCATCAACGAGACGTTCAAGAAGCCGTTCGACGCGGCTCTGTTGGCCGAGCGGCTCCGCACGCTGATCGGCGCGAAGAAGGAACTTGTGTAACCGGTCTCGGCCCGCCCTCGCCAGGGACGTCCCCCACCGCACTCCCACTCGCCGGTTCCTGACCAACCCGTCGCGGCCGAACCCCCGCGACGGTTTTT
>JANLFZ010000477.1 GCA_024653385.1 Thermoguttaceae bacterium
GGCCGCGGCGAAGACGGCCGAGGAGAAGCAGCAAGCGGCGGCCCAAGCCGCGGCCAAGCGCAAGGCCGCGGCCGACGCGGCGGCTGCCCTCGCCCAAGCCCAGCAAGGCCAGCAGCAAGCCCAGACGCAAGTCGACGCGGCCGCCAAGGCCCTGACCGAGGCGCAGGCGCGCAAGAAGGCGGCCGACGACGCCTTGGCCAACGCCAAGAATCAGGTGGCAGCCGCCACCACGGCTTCGGCGGCTGCCGAGAAGGCGGCCCAGGAGGCCGCGGCCAAGGCCAAGCAAGTCGCCGACGACGCGGCCAAGCCGGCCGACGAAAAGAAGAAGGCGGCCGACGAGGCCGCCGCCAAGCGCCAAGCGGCCGATGCGGCCAAGGCCGCTTTGGCCAAGGCTCAACAAGCCGAACAGGCGGCGCAAGCCCAGGCGACCGCCGCCGCGCAGAAAGTGGCCGAGGCCGAGGCCCAGAAGAAGGCCGCGGACACGGCCTTGGCGAATGCCAAGAACCAAGTGGCGACCGCCACGGCCGCCCACCAGGCCGCGCAGGAAGCCGCCAAGGACATCCTCCAGCTCGATACGGCGAGCCGGCAGGCGGCGGCCGACGCGGCCGCCAAGCGCAAGGCCGCGGACGCGGCCAAGGCAGCGCTGGCCCCGGTGGCGCGCAAGCTCGAACAGGCCGCCGTCCAGGCCAATTCGGCTGCCCAAGAACTGGCCAGGGCCGAAGCG
Source organism: Thermoguttaceae bacterium (assembly GCA_024653385.1). Taxonomy (GTDB): domain Bacteria; phylum Planctomycetota; class Planctomycetia; order Pirellulales; family Thermoguttaceae; genus JANLFZ01. The sequence continues at coordinate 725 of JANLFZ010000477.1, forward strand.
CGGAAAAAGTCGGCCGAAGAGGCCCTCGAGAACCTCAAGAAACGGATCGAGGCGGCCAAGCAGTCGCACGTGGCCGACGAGCAAGCGGCCAAGGAGGCGGAGGCGGCCGCCGTTCCGCTGAAAGCCGAGGCCGACAAGACCCGGGCCGAGTACATCGCCGCCATGAAGGTCGCCGAGGAGAAGCGCGCGTTGGCCGAGCAGGCCAAGGCCGCGCTGTACCGGCTCGTCGCCGCCCGGCAGGTGACCAAGATCATGGAGAGTCCGGATCCGGCGACGCCGGCCAATCGAATCGACGAGATCGTGTTCGCGAAACTCAAGACGCTGGGGGTCCAGCCGGTCCTTTGCCCCGACGCGGTCTTCGTCCGTCGCGCCTATCTCGACCTGACCGGCATGCTGCCGTCGGCCGAGGAGGCCAAGGCGTTCATCTTGAATCCAGACAAGAACAAGCGCGTGGCCCTCGTCGACCACCTGCTCAGCCAGCCGGCGCATGCCGACTATTGGGCCATGCGATGGGGCGATCTCTTGCGGATCAAGGCCGAGTTCCCCGTCAAGGTCTGGCCCAACGCGGCCCAGGCCTATCACCGCTGGGTGTGGGAATCGATCGCCCAGAACAAGCGGTACGACCAGTTCGCCCGGGAACTGCTCACCTCCAGCGGGAGCAATTTCCGCGTCGGGCCGGTCAACTTCTATCGCGCCATCCAGAACCGCACGCCCGAAGGCATCGCGGCAGCCGTGGGATTGGCATTCATGGGCACGCGGGTGCCGTTCTGGCCGGAGGACCGCCGTGCCGGCATGGCGGCCTTCTTCTCGCAGGTCGGGTACAAGCCCACCAGCGAGTGGAAGGAAGAGATCGTCTTCTGGGATCCGCTCAAGTCGGCGGCCATCCCCAGCAGCACCGCGCCGGGCGTGGACGCCGTGGCCAAGTGCGTCACGGCAACCAACCAGATCCCCCAGGAGCTTCCCCAGCCGCTCAGCCCCAACGGGCCGATCGCCGCGGTGTTCCCCGATGGCGCGAAGACGACCATTCCGCCGGATCGGGATCCGCGCGAGGTGTTTGCCGATTGGTTGATTCGGCCGGAGAATCCCTGGTTCGCAAAGGCGATTGTCAACCGCATCTGGGCGTGGGCGATGGGGCGTGGCATCATCCACGAACCCGACGATATCCGCCCGGACAACCCCCCGAGCAACCCCGAGCTATTGGCCTACCTCGAGAAGGAACTCGTTTCCAGCGGTTACGATCTGAGGCACGTGAAGCGCCTCATCTTCACCTCGACGACGTACCAGCTCTCGTCGGTCCCGAGAGTGAAGACGCCGGAAGCCCGGGCCAACTTCGCCAACTACCTGTTGCGGCGCCTGGAGGCCGAGGTGCTGATCGACGCCCTCAATCGCATCACCGGCAGTTCCGACCTGTACACCAGCCCGGTTCCAGAGCCCTTCACCTATATTCCCAGCGACATGGCCGCGGTGCAGGTGCCCGACGGCAGTGTCACGAGTTCCTTCCTGACGCTGTTCGGGCGTTCGGCGCGGGCGACGGGAATGGAAACCGAACGGGTCAACGAGCTGGCCTCGCCCCAGTGGCTGTATATGCTCAACTCGGCCACGATCCAGAGCAAGCTCCAGAACGGCCCGAAGCTGGCGGCTTTGGTGTCCTCGGGCAGTCCGAACGAAATCGCCGAGAGGCTCTACCTTACGATCCTGTCGAGGCTTCCGACGGATGCCGACCTGAGGGCGATCGAGGAGTACACCAAGGCCGGGGTGACGAGGGGGCGCGACATGTGGATCGATCTTGCCTGGGCGCTAATCAATAGCCCCGAGTTTCTCTTGCGGCACTAAAGGATAGCTACGTCCACGGGAATCGTACGAAGAAGGAGGAGGTCAACCATGAGCGCCAACCGCGTTCCAGACAACAACTCGCGCGTGTCCCGGCGCGAGGCCATGCGGCGAGGGGTCCTGGGTACGGCGGGCATCCTCGCGGCCAGCGGTCTGGGCTACCGCGTTTTCGCGGCCGAGGCCAACAAGACGCCCGAACAGATCGCCGTCGAACAGAAGGCCGCACGCGACGAGGCGGCCAAGGCCAAGGCCAAGGCCAAGAAGGTCCAGACCCGATCGGTCATCCAGATCTTCTTGTGGGGAGGCATGTCGCACAACGACACCTGGGACCCGAAGCCGGGGACGGGCTACGACTACCTGGGCGAGTTCGACCGGTTCATCCCCACCAACGTCCAGGGAATCCAGCTCAGCTCGCTCTTCCCGCAAATGGCCAAACAGGCCGACAAATACTCGCTCATCCGCAGCATGACGCACGGCAACAACGGCCACGAGACGGCGGCCTACCTGATGCAAACCGGCCACCAACCCGGCGGCCAGCTCGCCTACCCGAGTGTGGGCGCCATCTTCACCTTCTTCAAGAAGGACCAGTACAAGGGACTCCTCCCGCCGTACGTGGTGATGCTCGAGGCCGCCGGGCGGTTTTCCGAGGAGGGGTTCCTGGGCCCCGCCTACAAGCCCTTTGCGACCGGCGGAGATCCCAACGCGCCCCGCTTCGAGGTCCAGGGCATCATCAACCGGGGAATCGACGACCGGCGCCAACAGGGCCGGCGCGAACTGGTCGACAAGATCAATCTGTTCGGGTACGGCCTGGCCGAGGTCCCCGAAATGGCAGCCGCCGAAGAGGCCAGGCAGAAAGCCTACGGATTGATCCTCGGTAGCGGACGCGAAGTCTTCAATCTCGACAACGAACCCGCCGCGCTGCGCGACCGGTACGGCCGCAACACGTTCGGACAGGAATGCCTCGTGGCGCGCAGGATGGTCGAGGCGGGGGTGCCCTACGTCACGATCAGTTTCCCCGGCGGATGGGACACGCACTCGAACCACTTCGCCACCATGCGTCGCCAGTGCGCCATGCTCGACCAGGGGTTGGCCACGCTGCTGGCGGACCTGAGCGAGCGCAACCTGCTCGACAGCACCCTCGTCTGGTGCACCGGCGAGTTCGGCCGAACGCCGAAGGTCTCGTGGGAGCCGCCGTGGAACGGCGGACGGCACCACCACGGTGATGTCTTCACCGTCCTGGTCGCCGGCGGCGGATTCAAGGGCGGCTGCGTCGTCGGATCGTCCGACGAAAAAGGCGAAAAAGTCAAGGACCGGCCCGTCTATCCCGCGGACCTCTTGGGCAGCATCTACTTGTTGGCCGGCATCGACGCCAACGCCAAATTGCCCCATCCCCTGGGGCTGGATGCCCGGGTGCTGGATACCGAGAAGGAAGGCATGAAGTCGGCTGGGCTCTTGGAAGAGATCATCTGATCCACGAAGAGAAGAAAGGAAACGGGGAATTGGGAATCAGGGACCGGCTTCGCGTCGAGCCGGGAGCCGGTCCCGGTCTTGCCCATCCTCGCCTCCAAGGGAGCGCACCATGAACAAGCTGCGATTCGCCACGGTCGGGCTGGCCATCGTTCTGGCCGCGGCATCCTCGGCCACGGCACAGAGCCAGTACATCGGATACGTCTATCCCGCCGGTGGCCAGCAGGGCACCACCTTCCCGATCCGATTGGGTGGCCAAGGGCTGATCCACGCCAGCGACCTGGTGGTGACCGGGGAAGGGGTCTCGGTCCGGCTGGTCGACTACTACCGGCCGATGAACAACCAGGAACTCGACCTGCTCCGCCAGCAATTGAATGAACTGCGAAAGAAGGAAACGACGGTCGACGACGGGATGGCGGCCAAGATGGCCTGGTTCGAGTTCCCCGCCCCCATCGGCCCCGAGACGGCTCCGAAACCCGAGGCCAAGGATGCCAAGCCGCCTTCCGAGAAGGAACTCGCCAAGCAAAAACTGATCGAGCGGATCGAGCGCCGGTTTGCCGAGTACGAACCCTTTCCGGCCGTTCAAGCCCATACCGAACTCGTCTTCGCCGAGGTCACCATCGCGCCCGACGCCAAACCCGGCCGGCGCGAGATTCGGGTAGTCACCAAGCGGGGAATCTCGAACCCGCTGCCCTTCTATGTGGGCCAGGTCCCCGAGGTCGCTCGCAAACCCATGAAGACCTCGCAACTGCCGGTGTTGGGCAGGGAACACCTAGCCCAGCGCAAGCGCCCGCCCGAGGAGGAAGTGCTTGCCATCACGATCCC
>JANLFZ010000478.1:0-247 GCA_024653385.1 Thermoguttaceae bacterium
CGCCCGGCCGCCGGGTGTTTATTTGCCAGGCCGCTAGCGCGATCCTGGCGGCTGTTGCCGCGTGGGTCCCGGTCCGCGCCGCGGTCGCGGCCCCCGCGGGAAACACCCCGGAAAAGTCCCCCGCGAAAAAGCCCGACAAGAAGGCGCCCACCATCGAAGACCGCGTGTTCGATCTGGCGGCCCGGCGGTTCAAACTCGACCGGAAAAAGGTCACGCGCGACACGTCGATCGAAAGACACCTCAAGAA
>JANLFZ010000478.1:257-4835 GCA_024653385.1 Thermoguttaceae bacterium
CCGGCTATCTGCGGTTCATGGAGGACTTGGAGAGGGAATTCAATGTGAAGATCTCTTTGAAGACCTTCCGTACGTTGCGCACGCTTGGGCAGGCCGCCGATTACATCGAGAGGGCGACACGGAAGGACAAACCGCCCGACACCGAACCCGCGCCGCGCGGCTCGGCTGGCGGGACTGAATAGACTCCTAGCCCCAGGGTGCCGCACGGTCGAGGTCGACGGCGGGCAGTACCAGCCGTGACCGTCGGTCGGCACTTTCACCCGCGCCCGATCCGCGTAAATCGCTCGGTCTGCTCGCGGATCGCCCGCTCGGTCGGCAGGCGTTCCATCGAGCTGGCTCCGTAGAAGCCGTCGACCGCCGGGCAGTGTTTGAGCACGTAGGCGGCATCGTCCGGCTCGGCGATCGGGCCTCCGTGGCACAGCATCAACACGTCGCTCCGCACGCGCCGGGCGGCCTCGGCCATCTCGGTGATCAGGGCGACCGATTCGTCGAGCGTCTTGGCGGTCCTGGCCCCAATCGACCCGGAGGTGGTCAGTCCCATGTGGGCCACGAGAATATCGGCCCCGGCCTTGGCCATTTCGACGGCCTCGTCGGGGTTGAACACGTACGGCGTGGTGAGGAGGTCCATCTGGCGGGCCAGACGAATCATCTCGACTTCGCGCCCGTAGCCGAACCCCGTCTCTTCCAGGTTCACGCGGAGCGTGCCGTCGAACAGCCCCACCGTGGGGAAGTTCTGCACGCCGGCAAAGCCGATCTCCTTGATTTGCTTGAGGAAGTACTCCATGCGTCGCATGGGGTCGGTGCCGCACACGCCGGCAAGGACCGGGGTCTTCTTGACGACGGGCAGGACCTCGGCGGCCATCTCCATGACGATGGCGTTGGCATCGCCGTAGGGCAATAGGCCGGCCAGCGAGCCGTGCCCGGCCATGCGGAACCGGCCCGAGTTGTAAATCACGATCAGGTCGATGCCGCCGGCCTCTTCGAACTTGGCGCTGATGCCCGTGCCCGCGCCGCCGCCGATGATCGGCTTGCCCTCGGCGATCTTCTTGCGGAAACGAGCCAGGATTTCGGAGCGTGTTTCAGGCATGGGGTCCTCCAGTCGGTTCAAGCGGTTGTTTCATCAGTGCCAGAAGCGTTTGGGCGCATTGGCGCGCGAACTCGGGGTCGTTCACGTTGCAGTCCAGTTCGACCAACGGAATGTCGCGCCGGAGGTTCGCCTTGAGCGCTTCGAGAAGCGCGTGGTTTGCCTCGGGCCACCAGAACGGTCCGCCCGGCGCGTCGATCATGCTCCATCCCCGCAAGGGCGCTAGAACGCTTACCGGCCCGGTGCTTTGGTTGAGCTTTTCGGCCATGATCTCGCCCAGGCGGCGGCATTCGTCCGGCGTGGTCCGCATGAGGGTGATGTTCGGGTTGTGCTGGTAGAACCGCCGGCCCTGGAACTGCGCCGGCACGGTCGAGGGCGCCCAGAAGTTGACCATGTCGAGACAGCCGGGGGTGACGACGGCGGGCACGCCGCGCCGCGCGGCGGCCTCGAGCCGGGTCGGCCCCGCCGCCAGCACGCCGCCAACCAACTGGTCGGCCCATTCGGTCGTGGTGATGTCGAGCACCCCGGCGATCAGCCCCTCGTCGATCAGGCTCTCCATGGTCCGCCCGCCCGTGCCCGTGGCGTGGAACACGAGCACCTCGTACCCGGCGGCTTCGACGATGGCCCGGGCGGCCTCGACACAGGGCGTGGTATTGCCGAACATCGAGGCCACGACCAGCGGTTTGTCGTCGCCGGGCGGGACCTCGGTTTCGACCATGCCGCACACCGCCCCGGCCGCGCGGGCGAAAATCTCGCGGCTGATGCGGTTGACGCCCGAGACATCGACGATGCTGGGCACCATGACGATATCCTTGACGCCCACATAGCCGGAGACGTCGGTACCCGCCACGGTGGAGACCATGACCTTGGGTACTCCCAGCGGCAGGGCCCGCATCGCCCCGCAGGCCACCGAGGTGCCTCCACCGCCGCCGAGGGCCATGATCGCGTCGAACCGCCGCTGGGCGAACAGCCGGGGCACGAGGATCTCGGCCCCCCGCGCCATGGCCGCGACGGCCTCGCCCCGATCACGGCGCGACACCAACGCATCAAAGTCCACCCCGGCGGCCTCGGCCACCTCGCGGCGGGACACGTCGGGCGCGATCCGCGGGGGGTCGAGCACGCCCACGTCGATGAGCAGCGTCTTGTGCCCGCGGGCCTCGATGCACTCTTTGACAAAACCGTACTCGGTCCCCTTGGTATCCAGCGCGCCCAGCAGGGCTACCGTCTTCGGCATATTCTCTCCTCCCAGGGGCCTGGGAAACGACCGTGGGATACATCGTGGAACCCGAGGAAGCACATCCCCGACGACCCAATCGACTTGGTGCTCAGGCCCGAAGTCCAGGCGTGCATGATGGGCGATCGTCCCGAAGGAATCAAGATGCCGGCGACCCATGCCATCGTCGCGGAGGCCCTGGCCGCGGCCTCGATCGGGTCCTATACTGGCGGACTAGCCGATGCGAAGGCATCTCCGAAGCTGCGACCAACCGAGACGAGGAACGCGATCATGCCGCTGTCGATCAAGCCGCCCGACGCGTGCCGCTGGGACGCCGTGGCCTTGGGCGAAGTCATGTTGCGGCTCGACCCCGGGCCCGGCCGAATCCGCACGGCCCGGCAGTTCCAAGTGTGGGAGGGGGGCGGCGAGTACAACGTGGTCCGTGGCCTCAGGAAGTGCTTCGGTCTGCGCACCGCGATCGTCACGGCGGTGGTCGATAACGAGGTCGGGCGGTTGCTCGAAGACCTGATGATGCAAGGAGGGGTGGATCTCTCGCATGTGCGATGGATTCCGTTCGACGGCGTTGGTCGCGCGGCCCGGGTGGGGTTGAACTTCACCGAGCGCGGGTTCGGCGTGCGCGCGGCCGTGGGGTGCTCCGACCGTGCCTACTCGGCCGCGTCGCAGCTTCGGCCGGGCGACGTCGACTGGGACAAGATCTTCCGCCGCGAAGGCGCGCGATGGTTCCACTGCGGCGGAATTTTCGCCGCGCTTTCGGCGACCACGGCCGAACTGGCCATCGAGGCGATGGAGGCCGCCCGGGCCGCGGGCACGGTCGTCTCGTTCGATCTGAATTACCGGCCCTCCCTTTGGAAGTCGCAGGGCGGCTCGGCCCGCGCCGTCGAAGTGAACCGCCGGATCGCCCCCCTGGTCGACGTGATGATCGGCAACGAGGAGGATTTCACGGCGGCCCTCGGATTCGACGTGCCGGGCCTGGACGAGCACCTGTCGGAACTGGATCCCTCGAACTTCAAGCGGATGATCGGCGAGGCACGCCGCATGTTCCCGAACTTCCAGGTCGTGGCGACCACGCTTCGCAACGCGAAGACCGCCACCCGAAACGACTGGGGGGCGATCGTCTACGCCGACGGCGAGTTCCACGAGGCCCCGTTGCGCGAAGATCTCGAGATCTTCGACCGGGTGGGCGGGGGCGACAGTTTCGCCTCGGGGCTCATCTATGCGTTTCTCGCGGGCAAGTCGCCCGCCGACGCGGTTCAGTACGGCGCGGCCCACGGGGCCCTGGCCATGACCACGCCGGGCGACACGAGCATGGTGACGCTCAAGGAGGTCGAAGCCGCAATCCGCGCGAAGGGGGCTCGCGTGGTCCGCTGAGGGCCGGGCGCCGTGACCGTTCCCGGGGAGGGCCCCTGTTTTCGCGGCGAAGGAGCGCGAAAATGGGACTGCCCCCTTCAAGCGTGCTCACAGCGCCTTGACGAAGATCGCCTTGTCGTCGCCCGGGGCGTAAAAGTCCTTGAGCACGGCCTCGATGGTATAGCCGCACCGCTCGTAGAAGGCGCGCGTGGGAAGGTACTGGGGGCGATTCGAGGTCTCGATGTACACCCGGCGTCCGCCCGCGGCGCCGATCAGGCGCTCGGTTTCGGTGAGCAACCGGCGTCCCATGCCTTTGCCGCGGCACGACTGCTCGACGGCGATCCAATACAAGTCGTAGCTGGCCACGGTGGCCGCGATCGGACCATAGCACGTGTAGCCCACGGTCCGGCCATCGCACTCGGCAAAGACGAAGTAATAGCCGCTGGACAGCCCCTTGGCCAATCGCTCGTCGACCAGCTCGACGGCCACCTCGATTTCGGCAGGATAAAAGAAGCCGGAAGACTCGACGATCCGGCGCACGTTGTCGCGGTCGCCGGCGGCGGGTTCGTAACGAAACATGACGGCGCACGAAGCGTCGGGTCCGGGTCGATCGGGTTCCAACGTCGTCAGGCTCCAGGGGGACGCGAAAGCAACGCAAGCTACGGCAGGGTTTCGAGGAACCGCCGGAGTGCCTCGTAGTACGCCCTTGGGCGGGGGTCGTTGTGGTCGGCCCCGGCCAGCACGTAGAACTGTTTGGGACCGACCGCCGCCTCGAACAGCCGGCGGCCCAAGGCGTAGGGCACAATCGTATCGCGGTCGCCGTGGCATTGGAAGAGCGGGCCACGGAATCGCCCGATCTTTGCGAGCGAATCGAGCCGGGTGCGCATCAGCAGACGCACGGGAAACCACGGAT
>JANLFZ010000046.1:0-4338 GCA_024653385.1 Thermoguttaceae bacterium
CATCCGCGTCGAACGTCCCGATGCCCCGCAAGCGCTGGTCGATATTTGCCGGAAGATGATGGCCAAGAACCCGGCCGAGCGGTTCCAGTCGGCGGCGGAACTCAGCGCGGCCTTGGCCGAGTGGCAGGCGGCTTATCAACGTGGAGTTCTGACCGAGGCGGGCGGCGCGGCAGGCGCCGACGGGGGGCGCACGCCGGCGTGGAAGGACCGTCGCCGCCTGGCCGTGGCGGCTGGGATCGCCGGTGTGGCGGTTCTCGCCTTGGCCATGGTGCTCTTCGTGGTGTTCCGCCGTCCGGCCGTGGAACCGACCGCGCGGGTCGACGAGACCCGCCCGCGCCCCGCGACCCCCAAATCCCAGGTCGACGATACCTGGAAAGGGTTGAAGCTCGCGGTGGATCAAGGTCCCGAGCCCGGCGCTGGTTCGGAAAAGACCGCGGTTGTCGGCGCGGCTTCGCCCGCCCGGTCCGAGCCGTCGCCGAGCAAGACGGAGCCGGTGCAAGCCGCGGCGTCGAAGCCTCCGGCCAAGACGGATTCGGCGAAAGAACCGCCGAAGCCCTTGCCGCCCAAAGTCGATCCGACCGGACCCAAGGCGACCTCGACGCCCCCCAAGGAGAAAGAGCCTGCCAAGGAGCCGTTGAAGGAATCGCCCAAGGAAAGCGCCAAGGAACCACCGAAAGAAGCGGCCAAGGAAACGGCGAAGGAGCCGACCAAGGAGCCGGCCAAGGACGTTCCCGCCGAGCCGGCGAAACCCTCGCCGCCTGGCGATCCCTTGCGCGACCTGCCGAAGACCGTCGATTTGCCGATCGTCGAGAAAGGCGGCGGTGCGCAGCCGGTGCGTTTGGCGAAGATCTACGGGCCGGAGGATCTGGCCTGCAACCTGGAACTGTTGGGCGGCGATCTGGCGATCCGAGGGAACCGCGCGTTTCGGCTTGCCGCGCGGCAGGCCGACGGCAAGCCGTCCTGGGTGGTCTCGCTCTCGACCACCCGCGGCAAGGAAGAGACGCAGGTCGAGGTCGCGCGCTTCTACCGCGAGAAGGAGGGACTGATGTTCCAGTGGCTCGAAGGGGCCGACGAGGCCGCGAACCACTTGCGGAACTGCTCTCTTGAGGTTCGGGCGGGCGGCTCGCCCCGGCCCGTGGCACTGCGCTCGCCGAAGAAGGTCGATCCGCTGACCATCGACTTCCTCCGCGGGGCGAGCGAGACCCTCGATGTCGAGTGGTTGCCGAACCCCTCGGCGCTGCGCATCGACGTGACGGCGATCGAGGGCGGCGGCGGCAAGCGCGACGTGCTGTTCGCGTGCGAGCCGAGGCAGTTGGTCGGCCTGAAGCCGCCGATCGTCGTGGGCATCTTGCGCAAGGATCTCTACAACCAGGAGCGCCCGGTCTTCAAGTTCCAACTCATGCCGCAGCTTCGGGGCACGTCGCTGGCTCTCGATTTGAGACTGCGCAAGGACAGCTTCGTGCTGCCCAAGAACTTCAACCCCGAGCAGGTCAGGCTCTATCTGGTCAACCCGCTCCGCGAACTCGAGGCCCAGTTGAAGGACGAGAAGAAAAAGCACGACCAGACGCTGCGCATGCAGAAGGACCGTCTCGATCACGAGGCCTGGGTGGCCGATACCTATCTGGCGTTGCACAAGGTCGGGCGGCTTCACTTCCGGGTGTACGCCGAGATCGGCGACCGGCCCCTCGAACTCGCCTACACCGAGCCGCCCGCGAAGCCGGCCGCCAAGAAGTGAATCTGCACCGTCGGCAGCGGCGATGGGAGTTCGTTCGTGGGTGCGACGGCCGGCCCTTCCATCCGGGGCATAGGCGAAACCTCGCCCATGCCCGAAGATTACAGGGACGCCGTGGCCCTCGGGGCCCGTGAAACACCAAGCCGTCGCGCGACAAGGAGCATGATCGACCCATGACCAAGACCGACCCGTTCGGCGCACGTGACGTATTCGACACCGGCTCGGGACCGGCCGCCCTGTACCGGTTGACGAGACTGGAAGACCTGGGCTTGACGCGGCTTGGGGCCTTGCCGTATAGCCTTCGCGTCTTGCTGGAATCGGTGCTGCGCAACTGCGACGGGTTCGTGGTCACCGAGAACGACGTGAAGAACGTCGCGGGCTGGACCGCGGCATCGCCGGCCCGGGTCGAGATCCCCTTCAAGCCGGCGCGGGTGGTGCTCCAGGACTTCACCGGCGTGCCGGCGGTGGTGGACCTCGCGGCCATGCGCAGCGCCATCCATCGGCTCCAGGGCGATCCGAAGAAGGTCAATCCCCTGATTCCCGTCGACCTGGTGATCGATCACTCGGTGCAAGTCGATCGGTTCGGATCGGCCGACGCGCTGGCGGAAAACGTCCGGTTGGAGTTCGAGCGGAATCGCGAACGGTACGAGTTCCTCCGCTGGGGCCAGAAGGCGTTTGCCAACTTTCGCGTCGTGCCTCCGTCGGTCGGGATCGTCCATCAGGTGAATCTCGAGTTTCTGGCCCGGTGCGTGTTCCTCCGCGCGCACGAGGGCGGGCAGGTCGCCCTACCCGACTCCCTGGTCGGCACCGACAGCCACACGACCATGATCAACGGTCTGGGCGTGATGGGGTGGGGCGTGGGCGGGATCGAGGCCGAGGCCGTGATGCTGGGTCAGCCCCTTTCGATGCTGCTGCCCGAGGTCGTCGGCTTCGAGCTGGCCGGTGAGCTTCCCCGCGGCGCCACGGCCACGGACCTCGTGCTTACCGTGACCCAAATCCTGCGCAAGGAGGGCGTGGTCAACAAGTTCGTCGAGTTCTTCGGGCCCGGGGTGTCGCGCATGAGCGTGGCCGATCGGGCGACGCTGGCCAACATGGCGCCCGAGTACGGGGCCACGATGGGTTTCTTCCCCATCGACCAGCAGACGCTCGACTACCTGCGTTTGACGGGCCGGTCCGAGGCCGAGGTGGCACTGGTCGAACGGTACACGAAGGAGCAGCAACTGTTCCGCACCGATTCGGCCGGCGTCCCCGAGTTCACCAAGATCCTCCGGCTCGATCTGGCTTCGGTCGAGCCGAGCCTGGCCGGCCCGAAACGCCCCCAGGATCGCGTGGCGCTTGCGGCGGTCCGGGATGCGTTCCGGCGCGCTTTGGTCGCGCCGGTGAGCGAGCGGGGGTTTGCGCTTTGCGAATCGGATCTGCCGCGCACGGCCGTGGTGCGGTCCGACGGCCGATCGAGCGAGATCGGCCACGGGGCCGTGGTCATCGCGTCGATTACGAGTTGCACGAACACGAGCAACCCCAGCGTGATGGTGGGCGCGGGCCTTCTTGCCCGCAAGGCGGTCGAGCGGGGGCTGCGCGTGCCGGCGCACGTGAAGACGAGTCTGGCCCCCGGCTCGCGCGTGGTCACCGATTATCTCGAGAGGGCGGGGCTCGACAAGGCTTTGGATGCCCTGGGTTTCCAGACCGTCGGCTACGGATGCACGACGTGCATTGGCAACAGCGGCCCGTTGCCCGAACCCGTGGCCCAGGCGGTCCGCGAAGGCAACCTGGTCGCGGCCGCCGTGCTCAGCGGCAACCGCAACTTCGAGGGGCGGATCAACCCGCTGGTCAAGGCGAACTACCTGGCCAGCCCGCCGCTGGTCGTGGCCTACGCCTTGGCGGGAACGCTCGACGTGGATCTCGACCGCGACCCGCTCGGCGTCGGAGCGGACGGGCAGCCGGTGTACCTTCGCGACGTGTGGCCCACGCAGGAAGAGATCGACGCGGTGGTCCGGCAGGCCCTCGATCCCGAGATGTTCCGGCGCCGTTACGGCAACGTGTTCGAGTCCAACCCCGCGTGGAACGCACTGCCCGCCAGCGACAGCGAGTTGTTCCCCTGGAATGCCCAAAGCACGTACATTCAGGAACCGCCCTTCCTTCGGGACCTGAAACCCAAGCCGCCGGGAATCAAGCCCCTGCGCGGCGCCCGCGTGCTGGTAGCCCTGGGCGATTCGGTGACCACCGACCACATCTCCCCGGCCGGTTCCATCGCTCCGTCGAGCCCGGCGGGCAAGTACCTCATCGAGCATGGCGTCGCGCCGGCCGAGTTCAACAGCTATGGGGCTCGCCGGGGGAACGACCGGGTGATGACCCGGGGCACCTTCGCCAACCTCCGCATCCGCAACCTGTTGGCGCCGGGCACCGAGGGCGGCGTCACACGGCACTTGCCCGACGGCGAGATCATGTCGGTGTACGACGCAGCCATGAAGTACCAGGCCGAGGGGGTGCCGCTGCTCGTGCTGGCCGGAGCAGAGTACGGCACCGGCAGCAGCCGCGATTGGGCCGCCAAAGGCGTTGCCCTCTTGGGCGTCCGCGCCGTATTCCATTCCGGCCAAAATCACCAGCGG
>JANLFZ010000046.1:4348-5858 GCA_024653385.1 Thermoguttaceae bacterium
CCGCCAAGGGGACCTTCTTGCTCGGCGTGCGCGCGGTCATCGCCGCCAGCTTCGAACGGATCCATCGCAGCAACCTGGTGGGCATGGGCGTGTTGCCGTTGGAATTGCCCTCGGGCAAGACCTGGCAGTCGTTGGGGCTCTCCGGGGAGGAGGTCTTCGATCTGCCCGGCCTGACCAACCGCCTGCGCCCGGGAAGCGAACTGACCGTGCGCGCGACATCCCTCGACGGCAAGACCATCGTGTTCCGCGCGAAGGTCCGCATCGACACGCCGGTCGAACTCGAGTATTACCGCAACGGCGGCATCCTCCAGACCGTGACCCGCAAGCTGCTGGCCTCGTAAGGGCCTGTCGCGGGTCCCTACGACGCCATGCGACGGACTTCGGCCGGGCCGGCCGACCAACGTCCCGGCAAGTGCCGGCGGTTCTGATGGGTGTCGATGGTCACCAAGACGGACGTGGTGCGCTGGATCTCGTCGAGAATCTGCGAGGCGATCGGGCTCGCCAGCGCTTGCGATCGGACTTCGTAGACCAGCCCGCCAGGCAAACCGCAGTCGAGCATTTCCCGCAAACACAACAAGCCCGAGCGATCCGGCCGCCATGCGGCGGGCCAGCCGGGATCGGCCAACCAGGCGCACCGGAACTCGATGCACATGGCGGGACGCCGGTCATAACAGCGGCAGCCCAAGGGTCCCACGTGGCGACAAGGGACGCCGGCGGGTTTTCCCCACGGCCCGAGGATTCCCGCCGGGACTGGCAGATGCGTGCAGCACGCCGTACAGGCGCCGCAGTGGCGACCCTGGTCCGGCGCAGGCGAGTCGAAGCTGGCCATGTTCGAGCCCTCCAATCTCCCCTTGATGGGTGCCCATGTGTCGCTGGTCAGACTATCGACCGCCGCGGAAAGCCCGCTTCAACCCTCTGGTGGGCCCCGATGCAACCCGGAATACACAAACAGCCCCCAGGACTGCAAGAGTCGCGCGAAAGACGGCCGGCCGTGCCGCAAGATACCGTCATGCCGGGGGAATCGCTATCCCGCCGAAATGCGCGGAATGCCCTGACTCCAAGTCAAGGCCTTCCAGGGACCTCTTGGGCGAGCAGTTCCAGGTCGCGCTGGTAATGCCGGATCGCCTCGGTGGGGGTCAGATTGAAGATGGCGCGTCCGTCGGTCTCCCAATGGCGGCCGTCAAAGCGGAACACGGCCGTCGCTGCCCGAAGATTGCTCACTGCGTCACCGGCCACCGTGCTCCGATCGGGCAGATCTTCCATCTCGAGAGTTACGGCCACAAAGGCCGACAGCTCGCCCGTGGTCCGGTTGCGGGCATAAGCGACCTCGTCCTCGAAGTCGCAATCGATCCAGCGAGAGGCCTCCGGGCGTGTCGAGACCATGCCCAACTGGACAAACTTGGCCTCCAACCGTTCTCTCTGGTGGTGGAAATTGCGACGTGCCTCGGCGAACCGCATGCGCGCAATCCCGGCGCGCACCGGAAACCAAGCCCACACCAGGAAAACCAGG
>JANLFZ010000046.1:5868-7695 GCA_024653385.1 Thermoguttaceae bacterium
CCCACCAATACTCGACCATGACCCGTCCCCCCTCGAGATAAGAGGACAACGCCTCGCAACGCGTCACGCTTCATTGTAAGGTTTTCCCGACGAAAAATGCAAGGAGCCGTTCGTGGGTTTCTCGGATTTCGCGGATTCTGGGCACGGCGGACTCTTGGATGTGCGGAAATCCCTCTTGACCGGGAGGAGAAGACCAGTAAAATCGGCAATTAGAACAGTACAAATTGTCTATTCCAGGAGGCCATCGGCCATGCTCGTACTAAGCCGCAAGCCCGGAGAACGGGTCGTGATCGGTGGCGAAATCAGCGTCACCGTCTTGGAAGTCCGCGGGAGCCGCGTAAGGCTCGGCTTTTCCGGGCCTCCCCAGATTCCGATCGTCAGGCAAGAGGTCGAGGGCCGACGGAAAGACGAATCGCCCGTCCCCCTCTGCGCCGAGTCAAGCTCAAGCTAGGGAGCGGCCAGTGAACGGCCGCCACGCCGGGGGTTCATTCGATCGCCTCCACGCGAATCGCCTCGGCTTGCCCGCGCACGCCCACCGGGTCGATCCGTCCTGGAAACAACTGGCGCAAGTTGGAGGCCGCGGCGGCCATGCCCAGGCGTACCCCGTCGAGAACGCCTGACCCGTGACATACTGCCCAAGCGATGGATGCCGCCAGCACATCGCCGCAGCCGATGGGGTTGACCACGTGTTCGGCCACGGGTGGCCACAGGCGCCAAGCCCCTTGATGCGACGTGACGAACACCGGGCCGGCCCCTTGGGTGACGACCACCCAGCGCGCCCCGCGCTCATTGACCCATCGCATCGCCTCGCAAAGGTCATGGTCGGTCGGCAGAGGCCGGCCGAGGGTTTGGACCAATTCCTCGCGGTTCGGCTTGACGACCAAGGGTTCCCGATCCAGGACCGACAGCAACCCTTCGCCGCGGAAATCGAGAACGGCCGGACACGGGGTGAGCCCCACGAGATCGCGATAGTAGGTGGTCGGCGTTCCGGCCGGCAGCGAGCCGATGAGCACGACCGCCTCGGCCCGGGCCGCCTCTTCGGCATAGGCTCGGCGGAAGGTGTCCAGTTCCTCGGCGGAAAGGGGGCGTCCGTTTTCGACCAGTTCGGTAATCTTGCCCCCGGCGCGATCGATGATCGTCGTACATACCCGCGTCGCCGCCTGCGTGACCACAAAGCGGCGCGGGACGCCCATGGCATCGAACTCGCGCTGGATGAGTTCCAAGGGCGGGCCCCCGACCGTGGCCAGCGTGAGGCTGGGCCCGCCGAGCCGGTGGACGGCAATGCCCGCATTGAACACCTTGCCCGAGGCGCACCAATGCGCTTCTCGGGCCCGGTTCACCTCGCCGTAACGGAACGCATCGAAGACGAGGATCTGTTGCCAGGCGGGCGTCAATCCGGCAGAGAGGATCACGGCGACTCCTTCGGGGTTGCGTTGTCAGAGGTGGAGGTTTCGCGCAAGGACATGCGTGCGCCGGGGCGGGTCAGTAGATCTCATCGAGGATGGCGGTCAGCTCGGCGTCGGAAAGCTCGCGCGGATTCCCGCTCATGCTGCTGCCGCGCGAGTCGCGCGCGATGGCGGGAATCTGATCGCGCGTGACCCCCACCTGGGAAAGCCGGCGCGGGGTGCCCACCCGGTCGCACAAGGCGGCGATCTCGCGCACGAACGCCTCGGCTGCCTCTTCCTCGGTGGCCGAGGACGCCCCGACGAACAGTGCTCGCCCCAGCCGGGCCAACTCCTCCTGACACACCGGTTGGTCCACGCGCAGCGCCACGGGCAACAAGAGCGCGCAGGCCGCACCGTGGGGCACCCGCGCGTGAACGCCCAG
>JANLFZ010000046.1:7705-13279 GCA_024653385.1 Thermoguttaceae bacterium
TGCGCCATGCCCAACCCCGAGTTCGCCAAGGCCATGCCCGAGAGCATGGCCGCGTGGGCCATCTTCTCGCGTGCGGCGCGCGATCGGCCGTTTTCCACCGCCTCGACGATCGCCGGAATCGCCTCGCGCAACCCCTCGATCGCCAAGGCCCGCGGAATGGGCTGCGCCTTGCGCGAAAGGTAACTCTCGATCAACTGGGTAATCGCGTCCATTCCGCTGGAGGCGGTGACTTGGGGCGGAACGCTCACGGTCAGCTCGGGATCGACCAGGGCGATCCGCGGCATGATCTTCTCCGAACGGAGGCTCTTCTTGAATGGAGGATCATAGGACGATATCACGGCGTTGCGCGTGGCCTCGGCGCCCGTGCCCGCCGTCGTCGGCATGGCCATGACGGGCAGGGGGTCGCGGACAAGCTTCAGATCGCGTCCGACGTTTTCCAGGTAGTCCTTGACCGTGGGACTCTGGTCGTTGGTGGCCATGGCGGCCGCGGCCTTGCCCAGGTCGATGGCGGCCCCACCGCCGATCGCCAGGACGAAATCGCCCGGCCCGGCTCGCATCTCGCGCAGCCGGGCGGCCGTACGGTCCACGTCGGCGACCTCGGGCTCGTGGAGGATGGTCTCGACCGGCACGGTCTGGATGCCGGCCGCCTCGATGGTGCGACGCATCTCGGCGATCGTGCCGTCGTCGACCAGCGCCGTGGCGCCGCAGACCACGAAGGCCCGGCGTCCAAGCGACTGAGCCAAAGTGCCCGCCTCGCGGCGCCGGCCCCATCCGAAGACAATCCGCTGGGGGGCCGTGAAGTCGTAGTGAAGAATCGACTGGGTACTCACCGGGGGCTCTCCCAGGTTGGGGTGACCAGGACCGACCGTTGGCCGACCATTCGTTCCGCGTGTGAGGTTTCGCGCGGGCAGCCAACCCAATATAATGGCCATCTTGGAAGACACGACAAGCCCTGCACCTTGGAAAGCCGTCATGCACTCGTTCTGGTTGGCGCTAGTCGCCTGGTCTGCCCTTGCTGCCCAGAGCCCCTCGACCCAGACTCCGCCGGGGCCGGGCGAGTCCTTGCCCGCTCCGACGATCGCGTCGTTGCTCGATGCCCTCCGCGCGGTCGGTCCCCACGGGGCGGGCCATCGCGAAGCCGCCTTGGCCTGGGCCAAGCTGGCCCGGGCCGATGCCGGCCAACTGCCGACCCTGCTGGCGGCACTCGACGGGGCGAACCCGCTGGCCGCCAACTGGATCCGGACCGCGGTGGATGCGGTTGCCGAACGCTCGCTCCGAACGGGTCGGCCCCTCCCTGCCGCCGCGCTCGAACGATTTGTGCTCGAGACGAAGCACGAGCCCCGGGCAAGGCGGCTGGCCTACGAGTGGCTTGTGCGCGTGGATCCGCAGGCCCGCGCGCGCATCATCCCGGCGATGCTCAACGACCCCAGCCTGGAAATGCGGCGGGATGCGGTCGCCCGGCTCATCGACCAGGCGGCCGAGGCGAAGGACTCCGCAAAGGCCGTCGCCCTCTATGGCCAGGCCCTTGCCGCGGCCCGCGATCTGGACCAGGTGACCCAGATTGCCGACCGTTTGCGCAAACTGGGCCAACCCATCGACCTCGCCCGACAACTCGGCTACATCGTCCACTGGAAAGTCATCGGGCCGTTCGACAACACGGCAGGCCGCGGTTTCGCCCAGGCGTATCCGCCGGAGCAGGAGTACAAGCCCGATGCCGTCTACCAAGGCAAGCACGGGCAGGTTCGATGGACCGAGTACGTCAGCCACGATGACTTCGGCATGGTGGATTTCAACAAGGCGTTCCAGGAAGAGAAGGCCGTCGTGGGCTACGCCATGACCGAGTTCGTCTCGGACAAGCCCCGCGAGGTCGAGATCCGAATGACCTCGTTCAACGCCCCCAAACTCTGGGTCAACGGCCGCCTGGTGGCCGAATACCATGTCTACCACTCGGGCGGGCAGCCCGATCAATACGTCAATCGGGTCGCGCTGGTCGCCGGCAAGAATCGGATTCTCGTGAAGGCGTGCCAGAACGAACTGACGGCCGACTGGGCCCGCGAGTGGGGGTTCAAGCTCCGGGTTTGCGACGCTTTGGGAACGGCGGTTCTTTCGACCGATCGCGCCGCCGGACCTCCTTCGGGCGGCGAAAAGAAGTCGGCGCCAAGCGCAAGGTCCGTGCTTCCGAATCGACTGGCCCCGGGATCGTTGACGATGGGGTCGCATCATCCCTGGTCCGTTGAGGCGGAAGGGTCGGGCGTGAGAGGGCCCGCCTTCTTGCTTCCCCCCTTCTTGCTCCTGGCCGACTGGCGGCACTTCCGCGGAACCCAAACCACGGGCGAATCGGACGCCAAGGGCGTTCCCACCGAGTTCGCGCCCGGAAAGAACATCGCCTGGAAAGCCACGTTGCCGGGCCCCGGGCCGGCCAGTCCGATCGTGGTCGGCGGACTGGTGATCGTCACGGCGGCCAGCGGACCGCGCCAAGATCGGCTCCATGTCCTGGCGTTCGACGCGCTGTCGGGCAAGCCGCGCTGGGAGCGGCAGCTTTGGGCAACCGGGCATGTGTGCCATCACCCCTTCGGCGGAATCGCGGCATCGACCCCGACGACCGACGGCCAGCGCGTTTATGCCTTGTTCTCGTCGAACGACCTGGTGGCGTTCGACTTGGAGGGAAACCTCCAGTGGATTCGCGGGCTGGCCTATGAATCGCCCACCACGCGCAACGACGTGGGCATGGCGTCGTCGCCGATGGTCGTCGGCGACGCGGTGGTGGCGCAACTGGAATGTCCGGGCGAGTCGTTCGCGATCGCCCTGGATGCGGCGACCGGCCAGACGCGCTGGCGTGTCGCGCGGGAGCCGACGCCTTGCTGGACCACGCCCTGCGTGTTGCGCGGAAAGACCCCCGCCGACGACCTGGTCCTTCTCCAGTCGCGTTCCCGAATCAGCGCCCACCATCCCCGCACCGGCGTCGAAGTCTGGAGCTACGCGGCCGATTGCTCGACGCTTTCGACCGCCGCGGTGGACGGCCAGACCATTTTCTTGCCGGCCAACGGCGGCATCGTGGCCTTGCGGTACGATGCCGCGACCCGGCAAGTCCGTCCCGTGTGGGAAGAACGGCGACTCCAGTGCGCCAACGCCAGTCCGGTGGTCCACGAGGGCAAGATCTACACGCTCAAGTCGCCGGCCATTCTGGTCTGCGGCGACGGGGCGACGGGCAAGATCCTCTGGCAATTCCGGCTGCGCGG
The DNA here is from genome assembly GCA_024653385.1 of Thermoguttaceae bacterium. GTDB lineage: Bacteria > Planctomycetota > Planctomycetia > Pirellulales > Thermoguttaceae > JANLFZ01. The sequence continues at coordinate 10,945 of JANLFZ010000046.1, forward strand.
TTCGATCTGGGCCACGCCGGCGATTGCCGACGGACTGCTCTATGCGGTCAATCAGGACGGATTGGTGCAGGTGGTTCGTCTTGGTGCGGAAGGCCAATTGGCCGGCACCGGGCAACTCGATGCCGCGACGCTGGCGTCGCCGGCCATTGCCGACGGGGCCGTCTACTTCCGCACCCGCGCCTCGCTTTGGAAGATCGCGGCAACGCGGTAGGTTCGCGCATCGGTTGCAGGCTTGGGGCATCCGAGACGATTCGGTATCGGCACGAGATAATCCGATGGAAAGTATCGAGATCCGACCCGGAGGGCCCGTCCGCGGCGTGGTTCGTCCGCCCGGGTCGAAGAGCATTACCAACCGGGCACTGGTCTGCGCGGCCCTGGCCGACGGAGAGTCGCTCTTGACCGGGGCCCTCGACAGCGACGATACCCGGGTGATGATCGAGGCCCTTCGGCGTCTTGGCTTGGACGTCATGCACGATCCGGCCGCTGCGACCATTCGCGTGGCGGGCTGTGGCGGCAGGCTGCCCGCGTCGTCGGCCGATCTGGCGGTCGAAAACAGCGGGACCACCATGCGGTTTCTCACGGCCCTGGTGACGCTCGGCCACGGCACCTACCGCATCGACGGCTCGCCGCGCATGCGCGAGCGGCCGATCGAAGACCTGCTCGCTGCCCTGCGCCAACTGGGCGCCGACGCGCAAAGCGAGCAAGGCAACGGCTGCCCGCCGGTGGTCATCCGGGCGGCCGGACTCGCCGGCGGCCAGGCCCGGATCGCCGGGGCCATCTCCAGCCAGTTCCTCAGCGGCTTGCTGATGGCCGCGCCCTATGCCCAAAACCCCGTGGAGCTGCGCGTTGTCGGGCATCTGGTCTCGAAGCCGTACGTGCGCATGACCTTGGCGGTGATGCGGGCCTTCGGCGTCGCCGTGGACGAGGACGAGCGGTTCCTCGTTCCCCGGGCGACCTACCGGGCACGGCGCTACGCGATCGAACCCGACGCCTCGGCCGCCAGCTATTTCTTCGCCGCCGCGGCGATCACGCAGGGCGACGTCACCGTCGAGGGCCTTTCGCGCGACAGCCTTCAGGGCGACGTGGCGTTCTGCGAGTGCCTCGCGCGCATGGGGTGCGAGGTCCACTACGGCCGGAATGCGATCAGGGTCACGGGCCGCCCCCTTCGGGGAATCGAGGTCGACATGGACCCGATCAGCGACACCGTGCAAACCCTCGGGGCGGTCGCGCTATTCGCGCAGGGGCCCACCACGGTCGTCGGCGTCGCCCACATCCGCCATAAGGAGACCGACCGCATCGCCGCCCTGGCGACGGAACTCCGCAAACTCGGCGCCGAGGTCGACCAGCGCCCCGACGGACTGCGGATCGTGCCCGGACCGCTGCGCGGGGCGACCATCGACACCTACAACGATCACCGCATGGCCATGAGCCTGGCGCTCGTGGGATTGAAGGTGCCGGGGGTGACGATCCGCGATCCCGGCTGCACGGCCAAGACCTATCCGGCCTTCTTCAACGACCTCGACACGCTGCGGACCACCGGCCGCGCCCCCTAGCGTTCATCGCACGACGAGAATCAAGCCGCTCGGGCCGTAGTAGCCCTCGGTGTCGACCTGAAGCAACCCGGTGCGATGGGCCAGAAGCCAATCCCATAGCGGCTGGATCCGCTCCAGGGTGCTTTCGGTGTCGCGGCTTTCCCAGACGACCTTCAGCACGATGATGGCCTGCGTGTGCTGCATCACCTGGCGCACCGTTTTCCGGTCTTGCAAGGGGATGTGCTCCATCGCCGCCTGGAGATCGTCGAACTCCTCGGCAAAGAACGGCTCGCCGCGCTGGGCCAGCGTCATCCGGCCGAACACCCCGTCGCCGTAGCAGAGCCGGCGCTCCGATCCTTCCTGCTCGATCCGATACGCGGCGTCGAACGCGCGGAGGGCCTCGTCGAGTTCGGACCACGATAGACCCCGCGGATCGCTCACGAGATATCGCATGTAGTGGGCCACGGCGCTTACGCCTTATCGTAACTCGGCACCTTCAGCAATTCGCCGCCCTTGAGGGCCGACCGGTGGGCGACGATTCCCGGCGCGGTCATGGCCAGGGCCTCGTAGACGTTGACCGCCGGTTCGCGGTTTTCGAGGATCGCCGTGAGGAACTCGTTGACCAACGGCCCGTGCGAGCCGCCGTGCCCGCCGGGATCCAAGGTCGGCGGCAAGGGCACGCGGTCGGGCACGTTCATCCGCGGCGTGCTCTCCCAGACGAACAGGCCGGTCTCGCCGCCGGCGTCGCATTTCCAGAAGACGTTGCAGCGGAACATGGTGCCTTCGCTGGTGTGGAAGGCGGC
>JANLFZ010000046.1:13289-16175 GCA_024653385.1 Thermoguttaceae bacterium
ACTGGTTCTTCTCCCACTCCTCGCCCTTGCCCGGCAGCCCCAGGCACGAGACCCGCACCAGCCGCTTGCCGGTCACGCCCACGTAGTACGCCGTGGAGTGCGTGGGATAGAACATCGGCGGCAAGGCCCGGCGCCAGTTCTTCCAGCTACCCAGGGCCGTCACGCCGTCGTGGTAATACTGCCCCTCGGAGTACACCACCTTGCACCCGGCACGCACGAGGTTGCGGGCGCGGATCACGTCCTGGTGGTAGTAGCTCGTCTCGGCCATCATGTACTTGAGCCCGGTCTTCTCCTTGGTCTCCTTCAGTAGCTGGCAGTCGTCGAGGGTGAAGGCGGCGGGCACGGCCGAGATGCAGTGCTTGCCGCGGTTCATCACCAAGGCGCAATGCCGGCCGTGGCTGGGGGCGTCGGTGAACACGGCCACGGCCTCGATCGAGTCGTCCTTGACGAGTTCCTCCAACGAGTCGTACGCCTTCTGGCATTGGAAGACCTTCATCAGAAGGTCGCGCCGCGCCGGCTGAAGATCGCTGACGGCCACGACCTGGCAGTTCGGGTGCCGGTGCCACTGGAAGGCCGAGCCGAACCCTCCGCCCACCACGCCCAGGCGAATCTTCCGATCGGAGATCGGCTTCCACGCGGGTAGCGCGGCGGCCTCGGCCGCGGCCGACGGCGTTGCCACCGCCAACGCGGCCGCCGTCCCCAACACTCCCATGCCGGCTTCCAGAAAACCACGACGGGAAATAGGGCTTGCAGCTTGATCCATGGTACGCTCCCCGGGACAGGACACTCGTGCGACCGGCCGAGCCCGCGCCGGCGCGGGCATCGAAAGCGTTGCGCTGTTCGACAGCGGCAGTATACCCCCGAGGTCCGGCAAAGCGGTAGTGGGGCAAGGGCCGGCGCAGACCGCGATAAACACCCCGCGTGGCGTCGTCTTTGTTGTCTTGCCGGCCCGGGTTATACTGGGCCTGTCCCGAGGCGAATCCCACGATCGCTCGCCCTTTGGTCGAAGGAGGTCACGACGATGAGAGGCTCTGCCTGGTTGGCCCTGACGGCGTTCTGGTTGCTGGAGGTTCCCTGCGCGCCGGCCGCCGAAAGCACGCTTCGCGCTTGGCCGGTCGACCCGCACGTGAAGGTCTTTCGCGACACGGCCCCGGCCGAGGGAGGAACGGGGCTCTCGCTGCGGGCCGCGCGAAACGAGTTCGAGCCGGCGCAATTGGCCGTGCGTTCGACCACGGCCCTCCAAGGACTGCGCATCGAGGTCTCGCCGCTGCGCCACGCCGACGGCCGCGCCACGCTCGGCCCGGACCACGTCCGGTGGAACTTCATCGGCTACATTCCGCTGGCGAAGAACACGCGGGGCAGCGAGGCGGTGCGCGTCCGGGCCGCGCCGTGCGAGGTCCCCGATCCGCTCCTGGAAGCCCGCTCGATGGATCTGGCGGCCAACACGACCCAGCCCGTCTGGCTGACGGTCTTCGTCCCCAAGGATGCCACGCCGGGCGTGTATCGCGGCGAGGTGACGGCCTCGGCCGGGCCGCTGAAGGCCACGCTGCCCATCGAACTGTCGGTCGATCCCTTCGTGCTGCCCGACGCGCGCCACGTCCTGGTGACCAATTGGTTCAACCTGAACAACCTTGCCAAGGCCCATCAGGTGGAGATGTGGTCCGAGCCCTTCTGGGCCGTGCTCGAGCGCTACGCCCGCAACATGGCGGCCCACCGGCAGAACGTGGTCTTGGTTCCGTGGTCGCTGGTCGCGGTGACGCGGCAGGCCGACGGCAAGCTGGCGTTCGATTACGGCCGCTTCGACCGGTTCGTCGAGCTGTTCGCCAAGTGTGGCGTGGCCGATCGGATCGAGATCGGCCACGTGGGCGGCGGCAAGGACGGGTGGGGAACGGAGTTCCAGCTCTCGTCGCTGCGCGCGACCGACCAGAAGACCGGCAAACCGGTCACGCTGGCGCCCGAAGAGGGCGTGCTGCGCCTCGTGGCCGACCTCGAGCAGCACCTGGCCGCGCGAGGCTGGCTCGAGCGGTCCATGATTCACGTGGGCGACGAGCCGATCCTGACGAACCTCGATTCGTGGCGCAAGATCTCCGACCAGGTGCGCAAGGCCGCCCCCCGGCTCCGCCGGATCGAGGCCATCGAGACGATCGACTGCGCCGGGGCCTTGGAGGTCTGGGTGCCGCAGCTCATCCACTTCGATCGCTGGCGCGAAGCCTACGAGGCGCGCCGGTCGGCGGGCGAGTTCTGGTTCTATATCTGCTGCAACCCGTACGGCAGCGTCTACCCCAACCGGTTCCTCGACTACCCGCTCAGCCGCGTGCGCGTACTCCACTGGATGAACTTCTCCGAGGACCTGGCGGGCTATCTGCACTGGGGGTTGAACTTCTGGGGCAAAGACCCCTTTGGCACGCCGAGCGACCGGCTGCCGCCGGGCGACACCCACGTGATCTACCCGGGCAGCCAGGGCCCGCTCGACTCGATGCGGTGGGAGATCCAGCGCGAGAGTCTCGAGGACTTCGAGTACCTCCACTTGCTCGTGGCCCAGACCGAGGCCGTCAAGCAGCGGCTGGGCAAGGGTGCCGAGTGGGTGCGGCCGCGGCGCCGGGCGCTCGAGCTGGCCCGCCGCGTCGTGCCCGCCATCTCGGCGACCGAACTCGACCCCGCGCGCATTACCGCGGTGCGGCGCCAGGTAGCCGACGAAATCGTGTCGCTAGGCCAGTCCCCCTTGGTATTGATGGAGACCGAGCCGGCCGAGGGAACGACGCTCGTCGAGGGGCCGATCGCGGTCGAGGTCCGCGGCGTTTGCGAGCCGGGGACGACGATCCGCGTGAACGGCCGGGCCGTCAAGGTCGGCCCCGACGGCCGCTTCGTCGCCAGGCCCGGTGCGGA
>JANLFZ010000046.1:16185-17044 GCA_024653385.1 Thermoguttaceae bacterium
CCGCATCGAGGCCCAGCGCGAGGGAAAGAAGAAGGAGATCCGGCGGACGTTCAAGGTCCGCGGGGCCTTGGCGAAATAGTGCTTGGCGCCGGCCAAGCGAGTCCATTCACCCAGCCCGTTACGATGCCGCAGGCACGGCCTGCGACGCGGCGGCGAGTTCCTCGCGCCGCACGGGCACCTCTTTGGGCGCCTCGATTCCCAAGCGGATCTGACTGCCGCGGATCTCGATGACCGTCACGACGATCTGCCCGCCAATGACGATGCTCTGACGCTCCTTACGCGAAAGAACCAGCATGGGATCTTCCTTGAATGGGGTCGGGCCGACACGAAGTGGTCGGCAAGTTGGAAAAAAAACGCCGCGCCCCGGCCGTACCCGCGCAAACGTCCACGATGCCCAGCAACCTGGCACGGCCGAAGGTCGCGGCGCGCATCACGCCGGCTCACGCGGCCACGGGGGCCACCTCGACCACCGTGACGCGGATGTCGGGATAACGCGTCTGGTACTGGGCCAACAGCTCGGCCAGCACTTCGCCGATCGTGCAGATCTCGTGGCTTGCGTGCTGGCGGCGGCGCCTGGGGGTTTCGTCGCACAAGGTGGTCCGTTCGTCGTCCATACCATGGCCTCCTGGACACGGGTTCTGCTGACCATTCTATCACATACTGTACGTATGTCAACAGCCTGGAGTTCCCGAGACAAGAAAACGGGGGTTTCGCGAGTTCCCGGGCGATCGGCACGGAGGCCATCGCCGGCAGACCGGATCGCCCCGGGATACAATAGAGGCACGAACCCATCGAACCCGATTGCCTGCCAGCCGGTGCTCGCGGCCGGCTTTCCGTGGGGTCCCCCCTGATGGCGTCG
>JANLFZ010000046.1:17054-20208 GCA_024653385.1 Thermoguttaceae bacterium
ACGATAGCTTCGTGTTCAACCTCGGCCGCTATTTCGAGCGGTTGGGACACGCCACCGCGGTGGTCAGGAACGACGCCATCGACGTGGAGGGCGTCGGCCGACTGCGGCCCGATGCACTGGTCCTTTCGCCCGGGCCATGTACCCCCGAACAGGCAGGGTGCAGCCTAGCCACTGTCCGCGAATTCTGCGGGAGGATCCCCATGTTAGGGGTGTGCCTCGGGCACCAAGTCATCGCCCAGGCCTTGGGTGGCCGAGTGATTCGTGCTGTCGAGCCGGTCCATGGTCGAACATCGCCAGTGCTGCACGACGGTCAGGGGTTGTTCGCGGGTTTGCCGAGTCCACTACTGGGGGGCCGCTACCATTCGTTGGTCGTCGAGGAGGCATCGCTTCCTTCCTGTCTGGAGGTTTGTGCGCGCACCCCCGATGGCGTGGTCATGGCCATTCAACATCGGCGGTTCCCCGTGGTGGGGCTCCAGTTTCACCCCGAGTCGATTCTCACCGAGGCCGGCTATGCCATCTTGGCGGGCTTTCTGAGGCTGGCCGGGCTCTCGGTGCCTGGGCGGCTCCCTTCGGGCGAAGGCGAGTTCGCCTGAGCGAGCCGCGTTCCTTGACGACCGTGGAAGCCCCCGGGATAATCTCTACTCCTACCCAGTGTGTTCGTATTCCCTTGAGGAGTTCTCGATGTTGCACCGTGTGTTTGCCTTGATGTCGCTTGCGGTGATCGGGGTGGCGGTCGAGGCCGCGTGGGCCGAGTCGGTCGATTGGCCGCAGTTCCGCGGTCCGGGCCGGGATGGCATATCGTCCGAGACCGGTTTACTCAAGCAATGGCCCGCCGACGGCCCCCGCCTCTTGTGGAAACTCGAAGGCTTGGGGCGCGGCTATTCGACCCTGGCGATCGTCGGCGGCAAGTTCTTCACCATGGGCGACCGCCGCGCCCAAGGCGAGTCGGAGGCGCAATGCGTGCTGGCCTACGACCTGGCAGGGCGCAAGGAACTTTGGGCCACGCCGATCGGACCGCCCCATAGCGACGGCGGACCTCGTTGCACTCCCACCGTCGATGGCGACTTGCTTTATGTGGTGGGCACGGATGGGGACCTGGCGTGTCTCGAGACGGCCACGGGCAAGATCGTGTGGAAGAAGCATTTCGGCCGCGACTTCGGCGGCAAGATGATGTCGGTTTGGCGGTACAGCGAGTCGCCCCTGGTCGACGGCAACAAGGTCGTGTGCACCCCCGGTGGCCCCGACGCCACCCTGGTTGCCCTCGACAAGAAGACCGGCGAGGTGATCTGGAAGTCGGCCGTGCCGCCGCTGGGCCCCAAGGGCCGCGACGGGGCGGGCTACGCGTCGATCGTCGCCGCCGACATCGAAGGGGTGCGCCAGTACATCACGGTCTTCGGCCGCGGGGCCGTGGGCGTCGATGCCCAGACGGGCAAGTTCCTTTGGGGATACAACAAGATCGCCAACAACGTGGCCAACATCCCCAACCCCATTGTGCGCGGCAATCTGGTCTTCGTGACCACCAGCTACAAGACCGGCAGCGCGCTGTTGCGCATCAAGAAGGACGGCGATCGGTTCACCGCCGAGGAGGTGTACTACCTCGATCCTCAACAGTTCGAGAACCACCATGGCGGCGTGGTCCTGGTCGGCGACCATCTCTACGGCGGCAGCGGCCAGAACGCCGGCAACCCGGTCTGCATCGAGTTCGCCACCGGCAAGATCGCTTGGCGCAAGGCCCCGGTCGGCAGTGGTTCGGCGGCGGTGCTGTATGCCGACGGCCGACTGGTGTTCCGCTACCAGAACGGCCTAGTCGCCCTGATCGAGGCCGATCCGAGCGAGTTCAAGGTGGTGGGCAAGTTCCGCACGGCCGTCAGCAACGGCCCGAGTTGGCCCCATCCGGTGATCCATGATGGAAAGCTCTATCTGCGCGACCACGACACCTTGATGTGCTACGACGTGAAGGAGAAATAGATGACCGCGCGTTGGTCCCGTCGCGAGATGCTGGTGTCGGCGGCCCTGGGTGTGGGGGTCGCCGGCGGCTTCTCGTCGTCCGCCCGTGCCAGCCCGACGCGCGGCGACCGGGAGCCGTTTGGGTATTGCTTCAACACGGCCACGATTCGCGGCCAGAAGCTGCCGTTGGACCAGGAGGTCGAGATCGCCGCCAAGGCCGGCTACCGCGCGATCGAGCCGTGGGTGCAGAAGATCGACGAGTATGCCAAGGCCGGCGGTTCGCTGGCCGACCTGAAGAAGCGGATCGCCGACTTGGGCCTCTCGGTCGAAAGCGCGATCGGCTTTCCCGATTGGATCAGCGACGACGACGCGAAGCGCGCCGCGGGGCTGGAGCAGATGAAGCGCGACATGGACCTGGTCGCGCAGATCGGCGGCAAGCGGATCGCGGCGCCCCCTGTCGGCGCCTACAACGTGGCCGGCATGGACCTGCTCAAGGTGGCCCAGCGGTACCGCACGATCCTCGAGCTGGGGCGCCAGACGGGGGTGGTGCCCCAGTTGGAGCTGTGGGGCGGCTCGAAGACCCTCCGCCGCCTCGGCGAGGTCGCGTTCGTCCTGGTCGAGGCGGCTCATCCCGATGCCTGCGCCGTGCTCGATGCCTTCCATATCTACCGCGGCGGAAGCGATTTCTCGGGGCTGCGCCACTTCAATGGCCAGCGCATGCACGTGTTCCACATGAACGATTACCCCGCCGATCCGCCGCGCGAGAAGATCTCGGACCAGTACCGCGTCTTCCCCGGCGATGGCGTGGCCCCCTTGGTGCAGGTGCTCCGCGACTTGCACGCGTCCGGCTTCCGCGGCATGCTGTCGCTGGAACTGTTCAACCCGACCTACTTCAAACAGGACCCCCTGGAGGTCGCCCGGACCGGCCTGGCCAAGGTCCAAGCCGTGGTCGCCAAGGCGATCGGGTAAGGGCGTTCATGAAAGGGGCAGGCACGACGATCGTCCCGTGACATGCGAGAGCGCAAGCCAACCAGGCCGAACGACGGGCGTGGCGCTCGGGTGCGTCGGCGTCGGGCGCTGGGGTTGGCCGGTCTGGTGACCGCGGCGCTCTTGATCGGGCTGTTGGGTTGGTTTGGGCGGGACCTGTTGGCATGGCGCGCCCGGCGCATCGCCCTGCATGAGTTGCACCTCGGGGCCATCACCACGG
>JANLFZ010000046.1:20218-20795 GCA_024653385.1 Thermoguttaceae bacterium
CCAGGCCAGCCAGGCTTGCGCCGTGGTGATGGCCTGGGCCGAGCGGCTTGAGCCCGACAGCGCCGAGACCTGCCTGATCCGGGCCGCGTGCTTCCGGCAACTCAAGCAGGTGCGCCCCTTTGTCGAGGCACTCGAGGCCGCGGCGCAAAAGGGCGCGCCGGCCGCTCGCATCGAAGAAGAGCGCGGCCTGGGCCTCATCCAAGCCGGCAGGATCGAGGCCGGAGCCGAAAGTCAACTCGCCCGATGGATCGAGGCCGGACTCTGGCCGCACGACGTGGCCGCGGCGTTCGTTTGGGGGCTTTTGGTCCGCGGTCAACCCGAGGAGGCCCGAAAGGTGCTCGACGCCTGGGCGTCGGACTTTCCCCACGAGGCGCACGTGGCCTACATGCGCGGGGCGTATTGGCAGTGGCTGGGAGACCAGGATGCGGCCGAACGCGAGTTCCGTCTGGCCCTGGCCCGGCAACCGCGCCATGAACCGGCCCGCGCGGCGCTGGCGGAACTGCTGGAAGGCCAGGATCGGCTTGTCGAGGCATTCGAGCAATACGCCGAGTGGGCACGCGAGTCCCCGGGGAACGAG
>JANLFZ010000479.1:0-886 GCA_024653385.1 Thermoguttaceae bacterium
GCCGGTGGCTTTGTTCCAGAGAATTGCCGTTGTGTCGATCGATCCGGTCAGTATGTATTCTCCACTGGGATGAAAGACTGCCGAAAAGATGCCGGACCGATGTCCGACGAAAGTGCGAATCTTGTGTCCGGTCTGTGCGTCCCACAAGATCGCGGTTCCATCCATCGAGCCTGTGAGCACCTCCCGGCCATCGGGGCTAAAGGCCACCGCGGAAACGGCGCCCCCGTGTCCCCGAAACACTTGCTCCTGTTGCCCCGTGGCGCAGATCAACGTGGGGCTCGCAATGGAAATCGCCATAAACGCTGCCACTGCGGCCAATCTCCGGCGCACAATCGCCAGTGCGGCGTCCCGATGGTTCCCGTAAACCGGCAACCCGTATGGCTCTTGGAGGGCTCTTTCGCCCACGTGCACCGATTTCTGCATAATCCACCCGCTTAGCGGCATCGTTTCGCCAATCACTTGCCGGCAACCGAGGCCCAACCCCTTGCTATGGCTGGGGTCGCCCGCGCGCAGGCGGCCGGGGATCCGTCGGTCTCGAGCCGATCAACCTCCCGAGCCACACCGTACCCGAAGTGTCCAGCCCTGCCAGCATGTTGCCTTCGTCGCTTGCCTTCCATACATTGAACTCGGCCTTGCCAGGTGCCGCAATCGAGTGCGCGGCCGCCTTCTCAGGCCAGGGCCGAAACACCAACTCCCTCTCTGTTCCGAGCCACAGCCAGTGGCTACCGACAAACCCTATGCCTCTGCAGTTCCCAGCCGACGCGAGCTTGCCCAACTGCTCCGGGGCACGCTCCAAATCCCATTCACCGGGTTCGAAAAGGTCAAGTAGCGTGACCCGGCACCCGCGCCAACTGACTGCCAAGTACCGGCCGCTGGGATCAAAACA
>JANLFZ010000479.1:896-4823 GCA_024653385.1 Thermoguttaceae bacterium
AATGTACGACCAAGCGAGCCTTCGTAACGCGCGCACGTAGGGATCGCCGATATACACCTCTCCATACGGCCCGCCGGTAGCGAACAGAGTCCCCGACTGGTCGGCCACGGCTACACCGATCGAAATGATCTGGTTTCCGAAGCCAAAAAACGCGCTCCCGTCTTCAGGCGATACGATTGCGTGCGCCCGGCCCAAACCGTCGGCCGTGGGTACCGTTCCCACCAACAAGCCTGTGCGAAGGATTGCGAATCTCTCCAGGCGGCACGGGACACGCTTCAGGATCCGGCCGTCACTCCGCGCCAACTGCATCAACTCGGTACCGGTGGACAGAACCAGACGATCCTCCCCCAAGAAACCCAAGCCGCTCACGCCGGACCTGAACGCAGTGCACCACAGGGCCTGCGGACGCTGTGCGTCGAGGAGCATGGCACCGTAAGGAGTCGCAAGGAACACGTGACTGCCATCGCGGCTGACAGCCAGCTCGCCCCGTACGCCCGGTATCCCCTCGTTGCCGCAAAGCTCTCGTGGCATGTTGTAAGGACGCCACTGGTAGCTAGGGGTCCCGCACATCCCTGCCACCGTCGCGACGAGTAGAAGAACCGTGCCTTTCATTCTTGACACCTCGAAACAGTTGGATCCAGGCCTCAGGACCCTCTGGTCCACAAAGACCGGCAGCCCAGGCCAGCGCGGAGGCCCTGGAAATGATGCCTATTACTTTCGCCCATAATAGTAAATCTCATGCATGATGCTGTCGGGAGCCATCGGGTTCTCGTACTGCCTGTCGCGCGGAAACGAACCGAGAAAGTCCATGACCGTATTGCCATCCTCGTAAGACACCCCCGGAATCCTTGCCGGGGGCCATTGCGGCTTATACTCGTAGCCCTCCGCACCCACCACCGCCATGGCATGAAGCAGCTCATTGGCCATGAGAGCGGCGATCTGCTCGGGATTCCACATTTCAGTCCTGGGCGCCGTTATCCCTTGTTCTTTCAGCCACTCCTCTCGGCGTTTGGCTTGCTGCCACATCCCTTGTTGCAACGCGTTCATCGACTCCTCGTCCATGCCCATGTGACCCGGCAGCGGGATCTCCACCGGCGTCTCTGGCGGTTTCCAGGGATTGCCGGCGGCGTCCACCGTCAGATTGAAAACATTGAAGACCCGAAGCTTGATCGTCAGTTTCTTTAGCCGCCCGGCTTCATCCCGCTCTACGGAGTAATCCGCCTGCTGCCCGCGATCCCACGCGCCGACGGGTGTGAAGACCACCTTGTCCAGGTTGTGCAGAATGAAGCGAAGCATCGCCGCCTCACGCCCTGGTTTCTCTCGGATGTCGCTGAGCTTTGCGACCGTGGCCTTGAGATAGTCGCGCGCCTTCTCGATGCGCTTGGTCAGCTCAATGCCGGAAGCCGTCTTCCAGAACGCGTGATTGTCGACGATACTACCCTGCGCGACATTCGGCTCTAGCCCGAGCGGATCGACAAGTACCGTGGGCCGGTTGGAGACGTACCGGAAGAGGTTCAGGTCGCCGGCGGCGAAGCCGAGCGGGTCTTCACTCAAAAAGCGGCCGATCGCGGCGTCGTAGTAGCGGGCGCGGTAGTAGTACTGGCCGGTGGCGGCGTCGTACTCGCGGGCGGTGAACTTGAACCGGTCGCCGTTGGCGGGGTTGGTCTCGGCAAGAACACGGCCGAACGAGTCGTAGGCGAGGTGGTCGATCACTTGACCAGACGTGTTCGCCCGGTCGCGGACCGAGCCGAGGTGGTCGGCCAGGTCCCACACGATCTGGCCCGAGACGCTCAGACCGGCCATGATCATGTCCACCGCCGGACCGTACAGATGCCGGTGCGTCAGGTTGCCCTGGCCGTCGAAGTCGGCGTAGGGGTTCGCGCCGTCGTAGACCGTGAAGCGGAGTGTCGGCTGTTGCGAGCAGCACGCCAGGCGGCACCAGTACGTGGGCGTCGAGTCGTTGAGGGTAAAGCGGACCGTCGGCTGTTGCGAGCCTGGGCCGATCGAGTAGTGCTGGTCACAATGGCGTCGCCCGTGTAGGCGGATGGTGGGCCGTCGTGCGTTGCACGCGACCCGGCCTACGGATTCGCCCGACCCGACGCATGTTTGCCTTGCTTGCCGGCCCCTATGCGGTGACACGCACGGAGCGCCCGGGCGTGCGGACCGGAAGCCGAAGCGTTTGTTGCTCCCGAGCGTCGACCCCATACGCTTGCCCTCGCGTCGCATCGGCCACATTCACCCGCGGAGCACCGAACACCGCATGCCGCGGACAGACGCAGTCCATCCGGCTGACGCCGATCATCTTACCCTGACCCCGCACTGCGGGACAAGCCGCACAAGCCGGCCGTAGCCTCCGTGTGTGCCGCAGCTTCTGGTTGGCACGCCCAGCGCGAAGCGCTGGCCGTGGCCTGGCCCTGCCAGCCACGCCCTTCACTGGCGTTCAGGGTGTGCCACCCGACCGCAGCGCCAAGGGCGGGCCGGGCTGGGGATGGACGTTGCGGAAGAAGGATTCGTACAGCGGACGCAAGACCTCGGGACGCCAGCGCGCCGACCAGGCCAACGCGGCGGCGCTCTGGCGGGCGTAGTACTCGGCGTCGTCCCAGAGGCGCAGGATTGCCGCAACCCAGGGCTCGACTTCTTCGGCCGCGGGCACCTCGCGGGTCGAGGGCGTGTAGCGCGCGGGGATGTCTAAGAGCAGTCCTCCCTCGCCCACCGTCTCGGGCAGCGCCCCGCGGTTCGAGGCGATCACGGGAATGCCGTTGAGCATCGCCTCGGCCGCCACCAGCCCGAACGACTCGTTCCACAGCGACGGCATCACGAGGATTTTGGTCACCGCGTAGAACCTCCGCGGGTCCGGCGTGTTCGCCATGCTGTAGAGGTTCTTCGCCCAACTCAAGTCCACGCCGGTCTGCTCCAACGCCTTCCCCCGGCCGCGGCTGTCGATCACGAGGATCGGGATATCGGGCCGCCGCCGCGCGATCTGCTCGGCCATCCGCGCGAACACGAATAGCCCCTTGGTCGCCTGTGGATTGACGAACGTGAGATACTTCTGTCTCCCCCCGCACGCTTGTGGGAGAAGGGCCGGGGATGAGGGCGGCTCGCTCGTCCCCTGCTCCCCCCTCTGTCCACGCTGCTCCCCACTCCGTCCTCCCTGCTCCCCGCTCCGTGCTCCCTGCTTCCCCACTTCCACCCTGCCAAGGTCGATCGCATACGGCAGCACGTGGCAGCGCAACCCCAGCCGCTGCCAGTACCATGCCTTGGCGAACTGCGAGGGCACCACCACGTAGTCCACGCCCAGAAAATCCCGCGGGTCGCTGTACGCGAAGTTGTGCAGCCCGAAGACGATCGGGATGCCCCGCCGCCGAGCCAAGCCCCTCACGACCTGCGCCGCCGGCCCGCCGCCGTAGGTCAGCACCGCGTCGGGCCGGTTGGCGTGCAAGAACTGCTCCCAGGCGGCCGCGAAGGTGTCGATCTCCTCGGGCAGCACGCCCCGCTGGGTGAAGGTGTTCCGGAAGAGCGTGATGGGCACCCGGCCCTTGCGCGTGAAGAGCATCTTGGCCGGCTTCCCCGCGATGGTCACCCGGCGCGCGTCGTAGGGCAGCCCCTGGCGCGCGAGCACCTCCTCGACGCAGACCTCCTCCTGGTGGTCGAGCATCGCCGCGCAGAAGCCCTGGCACTGAAACCCGAGCCGCGCAAGGAACTCCAGCGCATCGAGCGTCGCCACCGCTGCCCCGCTCGACGGGTCGATCAGCGAGTGCGGCGAGGCGAAGACGATGCGATGGATCATCGGCGCACTGCCTGATATGCGTGAAACGGAGTCACCGAGGTCAGGCATTTCAACCTTCACTTGTGACCGGCACTGGGTGGTCTAGCCAGCGCGAAGCGCTGGCCGTGGCCTGGCCCTGCCAGCCACGCCCTTCACTGGCG
>JANLFZ010000480.1 GCA_024653385.1 Thermoguttaceae bacterium
CAAGGTGATGATCGAAGACGCGGCGCGGGTCCACGAGGGGCTCGCGCACGACGTGCTGGGGCGGGGGAAACACCAGCGCGGGCTGTCGCGCCGGGCCATCTCCCGCCTCGACCCGGCCGGTACCCTCAAGCACCTCGAACGGATCGGCAACCGGCTGACCGCGGCGCTTCGGAACATCGCGCGCCAACCCTCGACGGCCTTGGACCGCTCGATCACCGTGGCCCGCTACCGCGGCGGCGACCGCGTCGACTCGAACACGATCCGCTCGATGGCGCGCGACCCGGCGACTCGCGTCGCGGCGAGCGGCCGCGCGCTGGCGCTGGGAAAGGTCGCCGTGCGCCGTTCGTCCCTCTCCGAGGACCTGCCCGAACACCGCCATATCGCCGAGACGATCCGCAATCTCGCCCAGCGCGCGCTGGCGGTGGGCCGGTACTGCCGGCAGGCAGCCGACCTGATCCGCGCGCAAGAGATCGACCGGAGCGTCGAGCAAGAGGGCGAAACCTCCGTCTATGCCCAGCGCGATCTGCCCCGGGTCGAGACCTTCGAGGAACTCGAGGCCGAGGCCCACCGCCTTGCCGGCCGGTTCCAGGAGATCGTCCGTTCGCACCGCTTTCTCGACCGGGCCGGACCGCCACGCACCGCCTTCGGGCCCACCCCGGTCTTCCTCGGCCGGCCCGCCTACCGCGAGGTCTATCGGCTGTTGCTCGACGCGGTCACGCCGCTGGGCTTGTTGGTCGATGGAAACTCGATCCGCCTGGCGTATCGAAACCTCGCCACGCTCTACGAGTACTGGTGCTATCTGCGTACCGTCGGCTGCCTGCGCGAGAAGTACGGCACCTCCAAGTCGCGCGGCTCGTTCACCGTGATCGACGAGATTTATCGGCCCGAACTGACCCCCGGGCAGCAGTTCCGATTCGAAGCCGGGGCCGAGGTCACGGTGGTGGCCACGTACGTGCCGACGTTCCTGCCCTGGAAGGCGGCCCAGGCGCGGTGCAAGGACTTCGGGGCCACGCTGACGCGCGAACCGCTCCGCCCCGACATCACGATCGAGGTGCGGCGGCGGGGCCGCGTCCCGGTGATGATGGTCCTGGACGCCAAGTCGACCGAGCACTTCACGCCGGCCCGATTCCGGGAGATGTCGGACTACGCCAGGCAGATCGTCGATCCGCGCACCGGCTACCAACCCGTCAAACAGGTCTTCCTGCTGCACCGCGACCGCTCGTCGCGCCCCCTGGCGAACATCCCCGGCTACCTGGCGGGCCGCTCGATCGCTCCCGACACGCAGGTGCTCGGCGCGGTCCCTTGCATTCCGGAGTACGTCAACACGGCCACGCAGGGACTCCAACGCATCCTCGATCGGTTCCTCAAGACCTACGGGGCCTGAGGTCGCCGGGCCGCACCCCGCGACACGGCGCGGCGGTTCTCGTCAGTCGTCCCGGCGAAGCAGCGCGAGTCCGAACACCCCGCCGGCGATGTTGCCCGGCCGGGCCTGGAACCGCACGGTAATCTGCGACTTGCCTCGGGTCAGTTCGGGTGGCACGGGGTACTCGACGTCGAAGAACTCGCCCGGCCGGTTACGGTCGAGTTCCTGCGTGGCGATGGGGGTGCCGTCGATCAGGATGTCGAACCGGCGCGGCGGCGTGTCGCCACCCCAATAGGTACAGCACAAGACGGTGGGCGTGTCGGCCGGGACCTTCAGCCGGTAGCTGAACCAGCCGCCCGCCGTCGCGTGGCGCCAGCGGCCGGCCCCGCCGGCTCCCGATTCCGTCCGCTCGCCGCGAAAGTCGTGTTGAGACTCCGACGAAGGATCGCCGATCTCGACGGCATCGACGGTGCGCGCCGCGCGACGGGCCCGCCGTCGATCGTCGGCCAGCCGCGCCTGGTGCGCCGGGCTCCCTCGGCGGTACACGTTCCAGTAGACCGCGTAGCACTCGCCGAATAGCCGGCACAGAGGCACGAGCGTCACATCGACCGATTGGCCCACGGTGCGGAACTCCAGCGGCCGGCCTGCCACCGGACGGATCCACGCACTCGGATCGTCGCCGTCGGCAACGAACCACGGCGCCGCGGCCGGCTTGCCTTGCGGCGCCGGGGTCGCCGCGCGAAGTTGCTCGGGCGCTGGTCCCTGCGTGCCAAGTCGGCCCGCCAACACCAGAGGGCCATACATGACGGCCACGACCGTCGGGTCGTCGGGCATCGGGTGCAGGTGCAGGCCCATCGGCAGGACAATGTCCAACCGGTCGCCGTCGCGCCAGGTCCGTCGGAGGATTGCATAGCTGCCGGGTTTCGCAAGAACCGAAAGCGGCGATCCGTTGAGCCGTATCGTCGCGCCATGTCCGGCCCAGTAGGGGATGCGAACCCGCACGGCCATCTCGACCGGCTGGGCCGCCGCGAAGCGCAGCGAGGTGCCCTCTTGTTCGGGAAATCGCGTTTCCTGCCTTACCACAACGTGCCGCTCGGGCCACGACAACTCCGAGGCGATGAACAGGTTGACCCAAAGCCCCTCCTGGTCGTGGAAATAGATGCTGTCGCCGAACTTCGCGAACGACTCGATGCCCGTGCCCGTGCAGCACCAGAACGAGTCCATCGGCGAAGCAAACGTCTTCCAGTACCCCGAGGCCAGGGGCACATAGTACATCGTCATCCCGGTTTCGGGGTTCTGCGTCCCCAAGACGCCGTTGAACAACCCACGCTCGTAGAAGTCGGCCGCCTGCGGATCGGCGTTCCAGAAGAAGACGTGACGAGTGAGTTTCAGCAGGTTGTACGTGCAGCAGCATTCCTGGGTGGCCGGACTGAGTTCGCGCGCAAGCTTGTCGGGCTCCCCCCGCCAGAGTTCGTAGTTGCTCGTGCCGCCGGTGGCGTAACTGCGGTGCAACGCCACCTGGCGCCAGAAGAACTCGGCGATGCGGCGGTAACGCGGTTCGCCCGTGAGTTCGTAGGTTCGCGCCGCACCGATGATCTTGGGGATTTGGGTGTTTACGTGCAGCCCGGCCAGCTCGTCGCGACCTTCGGCCAGAGGACGGTAGAGCCCCTCGTCGTCGAACCGCTTCGCCGTCGCCAGGATCCGGGGATCGCCCGTGACCGCGTAGAGGTTCACCAGGGCCTCGTTGAGCCCGCCGTATTCGACGTGCAGATCGCGATGCCAGGTGCGTGCGAAAAGCTCGACCGACTGCCCGCGCGTGCGGCGCTCGACCCAGCCGGCCAGCCTGGTGGCCACCTCGAGCGCCCGGTCGTCGCCGATGTAGGCCGATACGTCCAAGAGCCCGGCCAGTAGTTTGTGGATGGTGTAGTAGTTCCCCCAGATGGCTTCGCCGGCCTCGAGCCGATCGAAGTCCGATTCGCGCAGCGTGTGCAAGTAGCCGCGCGGGCCGAGCGCGGCCTGGCATCGGGCCAGTTCGGCGACGACCCCGACGGCCTTGGCCTTCAGTTTCTCGTCGCCCGTCGAGGCGTGCATCAGGGCGCAGGCCGACAGGTAGTGCCCCAGGAATTGGCCGCAGGCCATGCCGCCGAAGGGGCCCGAGCGGCTGGGGTTCTCCCATCCGCCAAGCGGCTTGGCGCTGGAGGGCAGACCGGCCGCTTGACGGAACGTGTGCAACAGGCGGTCGTTGTCGAGGCTCACCAGGTATTGCCGATTCCGCTCGAGGGCGTCCCGAAACGGACCGTCCAACAGCCGCACGCGCCGCAAGTCGAACGGCTCGACTTTCCGGCATCCGGTACACGGTTTCACGGCATGCGCGGCCTGAACGGCGTCCGCCGCACCCAACGCCACGATCAGCAAGGCGAGCTGCACCAAAGGACGGGTCATCGCTCGACCAGCGCGAAGGCCTTCTTCATGGCAGCGGCCGTGGCGGCCAGGGCCTGGGGGGCGGGCAGGGAACGCAGAGCCTTGTTGAACGGCTCCGCCCGGATCGGCCCGTCGTAACCGATCTTCACCAGCGCGCCCAAAAACGTTGCCAGGTCGATCACGCCGGTCGCCGCGGGCAGTTCCCGCTTGCCGTCCTGCTGCTGGTCGAGCGGCACGTCCTTGGGGGCATCGTTCAAATCGCAGGCGACCACGTCGCGATTGGCCAGCGACAGAAGGTCGGCCTCGGTCTCGCGCGCGTTGTACCAGTGCCAACTGTCGAGGACGAAGCCCACGTTCCGGCAACCCATCTCGGCGATCAGGTCCTTCATCTCGGCCATCGTGTGGATGAAGGGGAATTGCTGGGCGCTCCACGAGGTCTTCGGGCCCACGTATTCCAGGCCCAATCGAAGGCCGTGATCGTCGAGCACCTTGGCCGTTTCGCGCAGCCGCCGGGCGTGCTGGCGGAAGTTCGCCGTGTAGGTCAGCGAGGCATGGCACGGCGAGATCCACGTGCCCACGCGGGTCACGCCCGCGCGCGCTAGCCCCGACGCCAGTTCGGGCAGTCGCGCAAGCCCGGCGCGGAAGGTGGCCTCGTCGCGCCGGAAATCGACGGGCAGGCCCGCCGCGCCCCACACCAGGTTCTTGGCCTTTAGATCGGCCAACACATCGTCCAGGTCGCGGCGCGAGAGCTTGGCGAGGAACTCGGCGGACGGCTCGACCGACTCGAAGCCGTGCTCGTGGGCCAGTCGCAGGGCACCGCGCGGGTCGGCGCTGACGCCGATGGCCCCGCACGACAGCGACATGGTGAACTTGCGGCGCGGCCTGCCGTCGGCCGCGGTCGCCAGGCGGTAAGCGCCGGGCACCGAGGCCACCGCCGCGACCGCGGTCTTTAGCCAATAACGACGATTCATCGTGGTCATGCACGACCCTCCTGCATCGGATACTCGCGGGGCGCGATCGTGCCCCCACTATACCG